>NZ_JAAQWS010000009.1:0-227924 GCF_012985645.1 Pseudomonas sp. WS 5410
TGCTTTTGATCTGAGGCGCCCCGTTAAACCACGCTGGCCGTCATCCGATATTGATTTGGGGGGTAACCCGGCAGGACGCCGGGTTAGCCGCGCTGGGCCATGGATGGCCCATCGCGGCGGCCCCCCAAATCAATGTCGGATGACGGGCACACCGAGCCTGGGCGAGGTGCCGAGTGGTGGGGCAAGAGCCCTTTTGGTTACTTTTGGGGCTCTTTTCCAAAAGTGACCCGCCGTAAGGGCGGAACCAATAGTGGCCGTGACCGCAGCAACGGATATGTACACCACCGCCCCCACTCCAAAAAAACTGAGTTACATCTGGAAGCACTCTATATCCAGGATTATTGGCACTTAGTTTTACGCTGAAGGCCTATCAACCCTATGAACCCAAGTCTCTGGAGGCTATGAATGAATACCCGTGGATTGCTTGATCAGTTGCTCAAGTCCGGCCAGGACATGCTGCAAAACAAAACTGGCGGTCAACGCAAAGGCGATGACAAAGGTGCCTTGGGCGGCCTGCTCGGCGGTGGCGGGCTCGGCAGCCTGCTCGGTGGCGCAGGTGGCGGGGCATTGGCCGCCGGGGCCATGGGCCTGCTATTGGGCAACAAAAAGGCCCGCAACTTTGGCGGTAAAGCCCTCACCTATGGTGGTCTTGCCGCATTAGGCGTGATTGCCTACAAGGCCTACGGCAACTGGCAGGCACAACAGGCCGGCGCGCCCAAAGGCGAACCGCAGACCCTCGACCGCCTGCCACCGGCCCAGGTCGAACTGCATAGCCAGGCCATCCTCAAGGCCTTGGTGGCCGCCGCCAAGGCCGATGGCCATGTGGACGAGCGCGAGCGTGCGTTGATCGAAGGCGAATTCGTCAAGCTGGACAACGACCAGGAACTGCAACGCTGGCTGCATGCCGAACTCAACAAACCCCTGGATCCCACCGATGTCGCCCGCGCTGCCAGCACCCCGGAAATGGCCGCCGAAATGTACATCGCCAGCGTCATGCTGGTGGACGAGGAGAACTTCATGGAGAAGTCCTACCTCGACGAATTGGCCCGCCAGCTAAAGCTGGAGCCGGGCCTCAAGATCGAACTGGAAAAACAGGTACGCCAAGCCACGCTCTGACCCGCCCCGTACAGAAAACCACCCCGTCACCGTCCAGGTTGCGGGGTGTTTTTATATTTCGTGAGACTTGGCCCACAACCCATTGATAAATGATGGCACGGCCTCAGCTATACTCCTCGGCATTTGATCGGCCTTCGAGGAATTACTGTGAAGAACTGGACCTTGCGCCAACGCATCTTGGCGAGCTTTGCGGTGATTATCGCCATCATGCTGCTGATGGTTGTGGTCTCGTATTCACGGTTGCTGAAGATCGAAGCGAGCGAAAACGTGGTACGCGACGATGCCGTACCGGGGGTGTTTTTCAGCTCGATGATCCGTAGCGCCTGGGTCGACAGCTACCTGCAGACCCAGGAGTTGATCGGGTTGCGCGAGCACCTGGGCATTTCCGACGCGGATAAGCAGGATTACAAGGCGTTCGAGGCGCGGCTGGAGCAGCATATGGCCAGTTACGCCAAGACGATCAATATCGACCAGGATCGTACCGAGTTCGACACCTTTGAAGCCCTGCACCTGAAGTACAACCAAGTACTTGCCCACGTCCTGGAGCTGCATGCGGCCAACAAGGAAGCCGAAGCGGTCAAAATGTTCGACGAGCAATTGACCCCGGCCTGGACCGCAGGGCGCATGAAGCTCAATGACATCATCAACGAGAACAAAACAGTCGCGGACAACGCCACCGCGGCCATTGATGATGCTGTGGCTGCCGCGAAAATCAGTATGGGCGTGTCGCTGCTCCTGGCGATCCTCGCCGCCGGCCTGTGCGGGCTGCTGCTGATGCGCGCGATCATGGCGCCGATGAAGCGCATCGTCGATATCCTCGAAACCATGCGCACCGGCGATCTGAGCAAGCGCCTGAACCTGGACCGCAAGGACGAGTTCGGTGCAGTGGAAACCGGCTTCAATGACATGATGACCGAGCTGACCGCCCTGGTATCCCAGGCCCAGCGTTCGTCGGTGCAGGTCACCACCTCGGTGACCGAGATTGCCGCCACCTCCAAGCAGCAACAGGCCACGGCTACCGAAACGGCCGCTACTACCACCGAAATCGGCGCCACCTCGCGGGAAATTGCTGCCACGTCCAAGGACCTGGTGCGCACCATGACCGAAGTGTCTACCGCCGCCGACCAGGCCTCGGTGGCCGCCGGTTCCGGCCAGCAAGGCCTGGCCCGAATGGAAGAAACCATGCACTCGGTGATGGGTGCCGCCGATCTGGTCAACGCCAAGCTGGCGATCCTCAACGAGAAGGCCGGCAACATCAACCAGGTGGTCGTGACCATCGTCAAGGTAGCCGACCAGACCAACCTGCTGTCCCTCAACGCCGCCATCGAGGCCGAAAAGGCCGGTGAGTACGGGCGCGGCTTTGCCGTGGTCGCCACCGAAGTAAGGCGCCTGGCCGACCAGACCGCCGTGGCCACCTACGATATCGAGCAGATGGTGCGCGAGATCCAATCGGCGGTATCGGCCGGCGTGATGGGCATGGACAAGTTCTCCGAAGAGGTCCGTCGCGGGATGTTCGAGGTGCAGCAGGTCGGCGAGCAACTGTCGCAGATCATCCATCAGGTCCAGGCCCTGGCGCCGCGGGTGCTGATGGTCAACGAGGGCATGCAGGCCCAGGCCACGGGGGCCGAGCAGATCAACCATGCCTTGGTGCAATTGGGCGATGCCAGCAGCCAGACCGTGGAGTCCCTGCGCCAGGCCAGTTTTGCCATTGATGAACTGAGCCAGGTTGCGGTGGGTCTGCGCAGCGGCGTGTCGCGTTTTAAAGTCTGATGAGCGATCCAGCGGCGAAACGCGGCGCGGTGACGGCAGCCAAAAAAGCCTTGTTCCTGGTGTTTCATATCGGCAGCGAGCGCTACGCCCTCAAGGCCACGGAAGTGGCCGAGGTGCTGCCGCGCCTGCCGCTCAAGCCGATCGCCCATGCGCCGGTGTGGGTCGCCGGGATCTTTGCCCATCGCGGCAACATGGTGCCGGTGATCGACCTCAGCGCCCTGACCTTTGGTACATCGGCCCAGGCCCGCACCAGTACGCGTCTGGTATTGGTCAACTATCGGCCAGAAACCTGGCTGGAGCCGCGCTGGCTGGGGCTGATCCTCGAGCAGGCCACTGACACCCTGCGCTGCGACCCGGCGGACTTCCAGCCCTACGGCCTGGACAATCGCCAGGCGCCCTACCTGGGGCCGGTGCGCGAAGACGAGCGGGGGCTGATGCAGTGGATCGGCGTCGCCGACCTGCTGACCCCCGAGGTCTGCGCTTTGCTGTTTGCCCCCGACCTGATCGTTGGGGAGGCGTGATGAGCAATGATCAACGCTTCTTCGACTTCCTCAAGGAGCGCATCGGCCTGGATGTCGCCTCGGTGGGCGAAGCCATCATCGAGCGCGCCGTGCGCCAGCGCAGCCAGGCGTTGCAGGGGCTGAGTGCCGATCAGTACTGGCAACGCCTGCAAACCAGCAGCGAGGAACAACAGGCGCTGATCGAAGCGGTCATCGTTCCCGAAACCTGGTTTTTCCGTTATCCCGAATCCTTTGCCACCCTGGCGCGGCTGGCGGTGACACGGCTCGGCGAAATCAAGCATATGCGCGCCCTGCGCATTCTCAGCTTGCCGTGTTCCACCGGCGAGGAACCCTATTCCATCGCCATGGCCCTGCTCGATGCGGGCCTTTCGCCCCACCAGTTCAAGGTACAAGGCATGGACGTCAGCCCATTGTCGGTGGAGCGGGCACGGCGCGGGGTGTATGGCAAGAACTCCTTCCGTGGCCAGGACCTCGAGTTTCGTGAGCGGCATTTCAGCGCCGAGAGCGACGGCTATCGCGTCGCCGACCGGGTGCGTGAGCAAGTGCGCCTGCAAGTGGGCAACCTGCTGGACCCGCAGTTGCTGGCCAATGAGCCGACTTATGACTTTGTGTTCTGCCGCAACCTGCTGATCTACTTCGACCAGCCGACCCAGAAGCAGGTCTTTGAAGTGCTCAAGGGCCTGACCCATGTCGACGGCGTGCTGTTTATCGGCCCGGCCGAAGGCAGCCTGCTGGGACGCCTGGGCATGCGCTCGATTGGTGTGCCGCAGTCGTTTGCCTTCAGTCGCCACGCCGAAGCCGCGCCGCCTGAGCCGGTCTTTACCCCCATGCCGGCGCCGCTGCCGCAACGCAGCGCAGCGCCGATTGCGAGTAAACCGCGAGCATTCAGTGCATTCGCAGCGCCGGTGGCGCCGATCAAGCCTGCGCCAGTGCATTCGGATGCTGCCGATCTGCTCGGGCAGATCGCAACCCTGGCCAATGAAGGCAAGAGCCTTGAGGCCCGTGCTGCCTGTGAGCTGTACCTGCAAACTCATCCGCCGGCGGCCCAGGTGTTTTACTGGCTGGGCCTGCTCAGCGATGTGGCGGGTAGCGCCCTGGAAGCCCAGGGGTATTATCGAAAAGCCTTGTACCTGGAACCCCAGCATCCGCAGGCCTTGATGCACCTGGCCGCACTGCTGGAATCCCAGGGCGATACGGCGGGGGCGCGGCGCTTGCAAGCCCGTGCTGCCCGTAGCGAGCGAGCCGCTGACAGTGAGCGTAAACGATGAGTAGCTCCGCATCCCCGGACACCGGCCTGAACCTGACGGTCGCCGATACCCAGGCCATTGACGATTGCTGGAACCGCATCGGGATCCACGGCGATAAATCCTGCCCGTTGCTGGCCGAGCATATCCACTGCCGCAATTGTGCGGTGTATTCGGCAGCGGCCACCCGCCTGCTGGATCGCTATGCATTGCAGCAAGAGGACCGTCACCCTGGCGCTGCGACAGAGGCGGACGACGAGGTGGCCACCCGGTCCTTGCTGATGTTCCGCCTGGGCGAGGAATGGCTGGGCATCGCCACCCGCTGCCTGGTGGAAGTGGCGCCCCTGCAGCCGATCCATTCCTTGCCCCACCAGCGCTCGCGGGCCTTGCTCGGGGTCGCCAATGTGCGCGGTGCGCTGGTGGCCTGCCTGTCTCTGGTGGAGTTGCTCGGGCTCGACAGCAGCGGCGGCGGCGCCAGTGGCGGGCGGATCATGCCGCGCATGCTGATCATCGCCGCGCAGGATGGCCCGGTAGTGGTGCCGGTGGATGAAGTGGATGGCATCCATGCCATTGATGAGCGCACCCTGAAAGCCGCGTCTGCCTCCGGCACCCAGGCCAGTGCGCGCTACACCCAGGGTGTGTTGCCGTTCAAGGGCCGCAGCCTGCGCTGGCTGGACGAGACGCAACTGCTGTCTGCCGTGACCCGGAGCCTGTCATGACCCCCGACCAGATGCGCGACGCCTCGCTGCTGGAACTGTTCAGCCTGGAAGCCGATGCCCAGACCCAGGTCCTGAGTGCTGGCCTGCTGGCCCTGGAGCGCAACCCGACCCAGGCCGACCAACTTGAAGCGTGCATGCGCGCGGCGCATTCGCTCAAAGGCGCGGCGCGGATTGTCGGGGTCGATGCTGGCGTCAGCGTGGCTCACGTGATGGAAGACTGCCTGGTCAGCGCCCAGGAAAGCCGGCTGTTTCTGCAACCCGAACATATCGACGCGTTGTTGCAGGGCACCGACCTGCTGATGCGCATCGCCACACCGGGTAACACCGTGGGCCCGGCCGATATCCAGGCGTATGTGGCGCTGATGGAACGCTTGCTGGACCCGTCGCAACCCATGGCCCAGGTGGTTGCACCGCCGCCCGTGGCTGCGCCGCTCGCGCAGCCGCTGCCGTCCCTTGAAGAATCGCTGCTATTGCCCCCGGAGCCGGAGGCCGCGCCGCCGGTCAGCAGTGATGCGCCGCGCCACAACAAACGTATGACCGAAGGCGGCGAGCGGGTGTTGCGGGTCACCGCCGAACGCTTGAACAGCCTGTTGGACCTGTCCAGCAAATCCCTGGTGGAAACCCAGCGGCTCAAGCCTTACCTGTCCAGCCTGCAACGCCTCAAGCGCATCCAAAGCAATAGCGCCCGGGCCCTGGACAACCTGGATGGCCAGCTCAAGACCGTCGACCTGAACCTCGAAGCCCAGGAAGCCCTGGCCGATGCCCGCCGCCTGTTGAGCGAAGCGCAGTTGCTGCTGGCGGAAAAGACCGCCGAACTGGATGAGTTCGGCTGGCAGGCCGGGCAGCGCGCCCAGGTGTTGTATGACACCGCGCTGGCGTGCCGCATGCGCCCGTTTGCCGATGTGCTGGCGGGACAGGCGCGCATGGTGCGCGACCTGGGCCGCAGCCTGGGCAAGCAGGTGCGCCTGGAAATCGAAGGCGAGAAGACTCAGGTTGACCGCGATGTCCTGGAAAAACTCGAAGCGCCACTGACCCATTTGTTGCGCAATGCCGTCGATCACGGCATTGAGATGCCCGAGCAGCGCCTGCTGGCAGGCAAGCCGGCCGAAGGCCTGATCCGCCTGCGTGCCTCGCACCAGGCTGGTCTGTTGGTACTGGAATTGAGTGATGACGGTAACGGCGTGGACCTTGCGCGCCTGCGCGACAGTATTGTCGAGCGCAATCTGTCGCCACTGGAAACCGCCTTGCGCCTGAGCGAAGAGGAATTGCTGACCTTCCTGTTCCTGCCGGGTTTCAGCCTGCGCGACAAGGTGACCGAAGTCTCCGGGCGCGGTGTCGGCCTGGATGCGGTGCAACACATGGTCCGCCAATTGCGCGGTGCGGTGGTGCTGGAGCAGACGGCAGGGCAGGGCAGCCGCTTCCATCTGGAAGTGCCGCTGACCTTGTCGGTGGTGCGCAGCCTGGTGGTGGAGGTTGGCGAAGAAGCCTACGCCTTCCCCCTGGCCCATATCGAGCGCATGTGCGACCTGGAACCCGACGAAATCGTGCAACTGGAAGGCCGCCAGCATTTCTGGCACGAAGGCCGGCATGTCGGCCTGGTCGCGGCCAGCCAGTTGTTGCAGCGCCCGCCCGGGCAGACCAGCCAGGATACCCTCAAGGTCGTGGTAATCCGCGAGCGCGATGCGGTGTACGGGATTGCCGTAGAGCGTTTTATCGGCGAGCGCACCCTGGTGGTGCTGCCGCTGGACGATCGCCTGGGCAAGGTGCAGGACATTTCTGCCGGTGCGCTGCTGGATGACGGCTCGGTGGTGTTGATCGTCGATGTCGAAGACATGCTGCGCTCGGTGGACAAGCTGCTCAACACCGGCCGCCTGGAACGCATTGCCCGCCGCGCGCAGCAAACCGTCGAGGCCGCGCGCAAGCGCATCCTGGTGGTGGATGACTCGCTTACCGTGCGTGAACTGCAGCGCAAGCTATTACTTAATCGTGGATATGAGGTGGCGGTCGCCGTTGATGGCATGGATGGCTGGAATGCTCTGCGTTCCGAAGACTTCGACCTGCTGATTACTGACATTGATATGCCACGCATGGACGGTATCGAATTGGTCACACTTTTACGCCGTGACACTCGCCTGCAGTCGCTGCCGGTGATGGTGGTGTCTTACAAGGATCGTGAAGAAGACCGGCGGCGCGGCCTGGATGCGGGCGCCGACTATTACCTGGCCAAGGCCAGTTTCCATGATGACGCCCTGCTCGATGCGGTGGTGGAACTGATTGGAGGCGCCCGGGCATGAAGATCGCCATCGTCAATGACATGCCCCTGGCGGTCGAGGCCTTGCGCCGGGCCTTGAGCTTCGAACCGGCCCATCAAGTAGTGTGGGTTGCCACCAATGGCCTGGAAGCGGTGCAGCGCTGTGCCGAGCTGACCCCGGACCTGATCCTGATGGACCTGATCATGCCGGTGATGGACGGCGTCGAGGCCACCCGGCAGATCATGGCCGAGACGCCATGCGCTATCGTTATCGTTACCGTGGATCGCCAGCAGAATGTCAGCCGCGTGTTTGAAGCCATGGGCCATGGTGCCCTGGATGTGGTGGACACCCCGGCATTGGGGGTTGGCGATGCCAAGGAGGCGGCCGCGCCCCTGTTGCGCAAGATCCTCAATATTGGCTGGCTGATCGGCCAGCGCGGCAGCCGGGTGCGGGCCGAACCTGTGCATCCGCGGGGGACGGGCAAGCGCCAGAGCCTGGTCGCGATCGGCTCTTCGGCGGGCGGCCCGGCGGCGCTGGAAACCCTGCTCAAGGGCTTGCCTCGGGACTTTGCGGCAGCCATTGTGCTGGTGCAGCATGTGGACCAGGTATTCGCCGCCGGCATGGCCGAGTGGCTGAGCAGCGCCTCGGGCCTGCCGGTGCGCCTGGCACGCGAAGGTGAGCCACCGCAAAGCGGCGTGGTATTGCTGGCCGGCACCAATCATCATATCCGGCTGCTGAAAAACGGCACGTTGGCCTACACGGCGGAACCCGTGAACGAGATTTATCGGCCGTCCATCGACGTGTTTTTCGAGAGCGTCGCCAGCCATTGGAACGGCGATGCCGTCGGCGTATTACTGACCGGCATGGGACGCGACGGAGCCCAGGGACTCAAATTGATGCGTCAGCAGGGCTATCTGACCATCGCTCAGGATCAGCAGAGCTGTGCGGTTTACGGCATGCCCAAAGCGGCGGCGGCGATTGATGCCGCTGTTGAGATTCGCCCGTTGGACAGAATTGCGCCACGATTGCTGGAGGTATTCGCAAAATGACCGATGTAACTCGCTGTCCTGGCCTGCACGTAGTAATTCAGGTGACCGCAAATGAATGATTTACAGCTCGACGACTTCAAGACCGACGAGAACGCCGCCATGGTGTTGCTGGTGGACGACCAGGCGATGATCGGCGAAGCCGTGCGACGCGGTCTGGCTCATGAGGAGAATATCGACTTCCACTTCTGTGCCGACCCCCACCAGGCCATCTCCCAGGCGATCCGCATCAAGCCGACGGTGATTCTCCAGGACCTGGTCATGCCCGGGCTGGACGGCCTGACCCTGGTGCGCGAATACCGCAACCACCCGGCGACGCAGAACATCCCGATCATCGTGCTCTCGACCAAGGAAGACCCGCTGATCAAGAGCGCCGCGTTTGCCGCCGGGGCCAATGATTACCTGGTGAAACTGCCGGACAATATCGAACTGGTGGCGCGTATCCGCTACCACTCGCGCTCCTACATGACCCTGTTGCAGCGGGATGCGGCCTACCGTGCATTGCGGGTCAGCCAGCAACAACTGCTGGACACCAACCTGGTGCTGCAGCGGTTGATGAACTCCGACGGTTTGACCGGGCTGTCCAACCGCCGGCATTTCGACGAATACCTGGAGCTGGAATGGCGGCGCGCCATGCGGGACCAGACCCAGTTGTCGTTGTTGATGATCGACGTGGACTTCTTCAAAACCTACAACGACAGCTTTGGCCACCTGGAAGGAGACGAGGCGCTGCGTAAGGTGGCGGCGAGCATCCGTGACGCCAGCAGCCGTCCTTCGGACCTGCCGGCGCGCTACGGGGGCGAGGAGTTTGCCCTGGTGTTGCCGAACACCTCACCCGGCGGTGCGCGGTTGGTGGCGGAGAAACTGCGCCAGGCTGTTGCCGCGTTGAAAATCCCGCATATCGCACCCTCTGAAGGGGCGAGCCTGACCATCAGCATTGGCCTGGCGACCATGACGCCGCTGCTGGGGACTGATTGCCGGCAATTGATCTCGGCGGCGGACAAGGGGTTGTATCTGGCCAAGCATAATGGGCGCAACCAGGTGGGGATCGAATAGCCTGCAGGACACCGCCAACCCAATGTGGGAGCCAGCTCCCACCTTTGATCGTTATCGGCCTGTAGATATCACACAAACCCGGCCTTTTCGGCCAAGCGGACTGCCGTTTCCAGCCTTTTGCCGTTATACTCGCCGGCTTTCAAAAGTTCGCCAACGAGTGCTGCCCGCCATGGAAATCAACCCGATCCTGAACACCATCAAGGACCTGTCCGAGCGCTCCGAAACTATTCGGGGGTATCTTTGACTACGATCAAAAGCATGAGCGTCTGACCGAAGTCAATCGCGAGCTTGAAGATCCGGCTGTCTGGAACAAACCTGAATACGCCCAGGAACTGGGCCGCGAGCGCGCTGCGCTGGCGCAGATCGTCGACACCCTCGACGAGTTGAACACCGGTCTGGGCGATTGCCGCGACCTGCTGGACATGGCCGTCGAAGAAAACGACGAAGGCGCAGTGGGCGATGTCGTCGCCGAGCTGGCCCGTCTCGAGGAAAACCTCGCCAAGCTTGAATTCCGCCGCATGTTCAGCCACGAAATGGACCCGAACAACGCCTATCTGGATATCCAGGCCGGTTCCGGTGGCACCGAAGCCCAGGACTGGGCCAACATCCTGCTGCGCATGTACCTGCGCTGGGCTGACAAACGCGGTTTCGAAGCGACCATCATGGAGCTGTCCGCCGGTGAAGTCGCCGGTATCAAGGGCGCGACCGTGCATATCAAGGGTGAATACGCCTTTGGCTGGCTGCGGACCGAGATCGGCGTACACCGCCTGGTGCGCAAGAGTCCGTTCGACTCCGGCAACCGTCGCCACACTTCGTTCTCCGCCGTTTTCGTCTCCCCAGAGATCGACGACAAGGTGGAAATCGAGATCAACCCGGCCGACCTGCGGATCGACACCTACCGTTCCTCCGGTGCCGGCGGTCAGCACGTAAACACCACTGACTCGGCTGTACGTATCACCCACGTACCGACCAACACCGTGGTCAGCTGCCAGAACGAACGTTCCCAGCACGCCAACAAGGACACCGCCATGAAAATGCTGCGGGCCAAGTTGTACGAGCAGGAAATGCAGAAGCGCAACGCCGCTTCCCAGGCGCTGGAAGACACCAAGTCGGATATCGGCTGGGGTCACCAGATCCGTTCGTATGTGCTTGATGCTTCGCGGATCAAGGATCTGCGCACTAACATCGAACGCAGCGACTGCGACAAGGTACTCGACGGCGATATCGACGAATACCTGGAAGCGAGCCTGAAGTCCGGCCTGTAACACCCTCTGTGGGAGCGGGCTTGCCCGCGATCCCCAGGCCGAAGGCCTGGGGGCAACGAACCTGTGATGGAAAATTTAAAGACATGAGCGACCAACAACTCGACCAGGCCCTGCAACAGGAAGAAAACTCCCTGATCGCCCTGCGCAAGGAAAAGCTTGCTGCCGAGCGCGCCAAGGGCAATGCCTTCCCCAACGACTTCCGCCGCGAAAACTACTGCGATGCCTTGCAGAAGCAGTACGCGGACAAGACCAAGGAAGAGCTGGCTGAAGCGGCGATCCCGGTCAAGGTGGCAGGTCGCATCATGCTCAACCGTGGCTCGTTCATGGTGATCCAGGACATGACCGGGCGCATCCAGGTCTACGTCAACCGCAAGACCCTCCCGGAAGAAACCCTGGCCTCGGTGAAAACCTGGGACATGGGCGACATCATTGCCGCCGAAGGCACCCTGGCCCGTTCCGGCAAGGGCGACCTGTACGTCGAAATGACCAACGTGCGCCTGCTGACCAAGTCGCTGCGCCCGCTGCCGGACAAGCACCACGGCCTGACCGACACCGAGCAGCGCTATCGCCAGCGCTATGTTGACCTGATCGTCAACGAAGAAGTGCGCCAGACCTTCCGCGTGCGTTCGCAAGTGATTGCGCACATCCGCAGCTTCCTGATGGCGCGTGACTTCCTCGAAGTCGAGACGCCGATGCTGCAGACCATCCCGGGCGGCGCCGCAGCCAAGCCGTTCGAAACCCACCACAATGCCCTGGACCTGGAAATGTTCCTGCGTATCGCGCCGGAGCTGTACCTCAAGCGCCTGGTGGTGGGTGGTTTTGAGAAGGTGTTCGAGATCAACCGCAACTTCCGTAACGAAGGTGTCTCGACCCGTCACAACCCGGAATTCACCATGTTGGAGTTCTACCAGGCCTACGCCGACTACGAAGACAACATGGACCTGACCGAAGAACTGTTCCGCGAGCTGGCGCAACTGGTCCTGGGCAGCACCGACGTGCCTTACGGCGACAAGGTGTTCCATTTCGGCGAGCCGTTCGTGCGTCTGTCGGTGTTCGACTCGATCCTCAAGTACAACCCTGAGCTGACCGCTGACGACCTGAACGACATCGACAAGGCTCGCGCCATCGCCAAGAAAGCCGGGGCCAAGGTCCTGGGCTTCGAAGGCCTGGGCAAGCTGCAGGTGATGATTTTCGAAGAGCTGGTGGAGCACAAGCTGGAGCAGCCGCACTTCATCACTCAGTACCCGTTCGAAGTGTCGCCGCTGGCCCGTCGCAACGACGACAACCCGAACGTCACCGACCGTTTCGAGCTGTTTATCGGTGGTCGCGAAATCGCCAACGCCTACTCCGAGCTTAACGACGCGGAAGACCAGGCCGAGCGTTTCATGGCCCAGGTGGCCGACAAGGACGCCGGTGACGACGAAGCCATGCACTACGACGCCGACTTCGTGCGCGCGCTGGAGTACGGCATGCCGCCAACGGCTGGTGAAGGGATCGGTATCGACCGTCTGGTGATGTTGCTCACCAACTCACCGTCGATCCGCGATGTCATCTTGTTCCCGCATATGCGGCCGCAAGCGTAACCGCAGCAAATCATCAAGCCGCCTTTTATAAGGCGGCTTTTTTGTGGGGCCTGAACTAACGTCAAGCAAACGGCGCCAGGCTTCTGTTGATAGGAGAGGACGATCTTTCGTGAAGCGCGTAATGGCTCAAGAAGGCGCCGCTGGCATTGCTGCCGCCGTGGCTGAAAGTGTTCAGTACCAAGGGCGCAAGGCCAGTCGCCAGGGCAGCGAGCAGCGTCGGCAAGACATCCTTGATGCGGCGATGCGCATTGTCGTGCGCGACGGCGTGCGCGCCGTGCGCCATCGGGCGGTAGCGGCGGAGGCGGGTGTGCCGTTGTCGGCCACCACCTACTACTTCAAGGACATCGACGACCTGCTCACCGACACCTTTGCCCAGTACGTGGAGCGCAGTGCGGCGTTCATGGGCAAGTTGTGGGTGCGCAATGAGGGCTTGCTGCGCGAGATGGTGGCTTATGGTGATGGCAGCGCCGAGTCGCGCTCGCAACTGGCCGATGATATTGCGCGGCTGACCGCCGATTACGTCCTGCGCCAACTGCTTAACCGTCGCGAGTACCTGATGGCCGAGCAGGCGTTTCGCCAGGAGGCCTTGTTGAACCCGCGCCTGGCCGACCTGGTGCGCTCCCATCAGCAGATTCTGTTGCAGGGCACTTGCCAGTTTTTCCAGGTATTGGGCTCCCGCGAACCCCAGCAAGATGCCAAAGTGTTGACGGCGATTATCAGTCGGATGGAATATCAGGGCCTGCTGTTCGAGCCCGAGGCCCTGACTGGCGAAGAAATGCTCGAGATTCTCAAGCGTTACATGCACCTGGTACTGGCCTCGGTCTAGTCGTGTGGGAGCCGGGCCACCCAAAACAGCTGTGGAGTGATGGATGAAAACCTGGCGTGTGGTTGTGACCGCGATGGTGTTGCTGCTCCTGAGCGGCTGCCTGGTGACCTTCAAGGAACCCCTGCCGGCCAGCGAGGCCGCACCTGACGCGCTGCTGGGCAAGTGGGCCAGCAGGAACGCCTGGGGCGAACCGCTCGACCTGCAGATCAGTCGCGCTGGACAGCATCGCTACAAGGCGGTGAGCACTTCGCAAACCAAACCGGTCAAGCGCGACGAATATTTGTTCAGCGTGTCCCGCCACGGCAACCGCTGGTACCTGTCGGCGCCGCTGCCGGACAAGCTGGGTGGGCATTTTATCCTCGCCGGCTTTGAATTGAATGAGGCTCGCGAACTGGTGGTCTACAACCTCGACCCCGAGGCAATCAACCAGGCCATCGCGCAGAAAATCCTGATTGGCAGCCACGTGGAAACTGTGGAAGGTGACGGCATATTGATCGACAGCCCCATGAACCAGATCCTGGCTTACCTGGATGATCCGGCCAACGCCGATGTGTTTGTCGAAGCCGTACGCTATAAGCGTGTGGGCAAATAACGTTAAAGAGGGAGCACCGGGTGGACGATTACCAGCAGACGATACGCACCTTGTCCGATCGCATTGTGCTGGCGCAGACACCGATTCGCGTCCTCGACGCCGTGAAGTGGGACGACAACATTCGCAAGGGCTTCCTCCAGGGCAAGGGCAAGCACATGCCGGCCGTGGATCGCGACTATTACCTGAACCGGCCACTGTCGTTCGATTCCAGCAAGGTGAAGCTGGAGTTCCAGAACATCGAGCGCGATATCACCCGCCAACTGGGCCAGTTCAACCCGGTCGGGCAGATCATGCGGCGCATGTGCAAGGAGTACCGCATGGTGGTGCGCATGCTCGAAGCCCGTGGCACCGAGGATTTCGGCCTGATTTCCCAGGAGCTTTACGGCGCCGCCTCCGATGCGTTCCATGCCGGCGACCCGACTCTGGCCGACCTGGGCCTGATGCTTTCCGACTACCTGAATAACATCGACGGCCGTGGCGACCTCAAGGACGAAGCCAAGACCCTGACCGCCAAGGACGCTGTGGGCCTGCTGCAAAGCCGCCTGAACAAAGTGTTTGGCGAAGCGGAAGAAACCATTCGCGTGTTTGAGTCCGACGGCATCGTTGCCGACGCGGCGGCGGGCGCCGACTACATCAAGATCCGCGCCGATGCGATGTTCAACGAGCGGGATGTGCGGGCCCTGGAAGTGCACGAAGGGCTGGTCCATGTGGGCACCACCCTCAATGGCCAGAACCAGCCGATCTGCACCTTCCTGTCCAAGGGCCCACCGTCGTCGACCGTGACCCAGGAAGGCCTGGCAATCTTGATGGAGATCATCACCTTTGCCTCTTACCCCAGCCGCCTGCGCAAGCTGACCAACCGCACCCGCGCGATCCATATGGTGGAAGAGGGCGCCGATTTCCTGCAGGTGTTCGAGTTCTTCCGCGAGCAAGGCTTTGAAATGGCCGAGAGCTACGGCAACGCCAGCCGGGTGTTCCGTGGCTCGACGCCGACGGGGCTGCCGTTTACCAAGGATCTGTCGTACCTCAAGGGCTTTATCATGGTCTACAACTATATCCAGCTGGCCGTGCGCAAGGGCAAGCTGGAGCAGGTGCCGCTGTTGTTCTGCGGCAAGACCACCCTGGAAGACATGCGTACTTTGCGCCAGTTGGTGGACGAAGGCCTGGTGGTGCCGCCCAAATACCTGCCGGATCAGTTCCGGGACATGAACGCGCTGTCGGCATGGATGTGCTTCTCCAACTTCCTCAACCACCTGAGCCTGGACCGGATCGAGGCGGATTACTCCAATATCCTCTGACCAAACCCCATCAACTGTGGGAGCAGGCTTGCCTGCGATCGCGGTCTGTCAGCCACCGGTGGAGTAACTGACAGCCAGCTTCCACAGTTAGTCTTCATTGATTATCAGGGTTGTGTCCCCACCCATTTGCGAGGTTTCAACGGATGAGACTCCTCGGCATTCTATGCCTGCTCCTCACCCTCAATGGCTGCAGCTCGCTGCTGTTCTACCCCGAGCCCGGCCTGCCGTTCAGTCCACAGCAGGCGCGCCTGGAATACCGTGACGTCACCCTGACCACCGCCGATGGCCTGAAGTTGCGGGCCTGGTGGCTGCCAGCCAAGGCGGGCGCGCCGCTCAAGGGCACGGTGCTGCACCTGCACGGTAATGGGGGCAACCTCTCCGGGCACCTGGGCGGCAGTTGGTGGTTGCCGGCCCAGGGCTATCAAGTGCTGATGCTGGACTATCGCGGCTATGGCGTGTCGGAAGGCAAACCTTCGTTGCCGGCCATTTACCAGGATCTGGATGCCGCCTTCCAGTGGCTCGACCAGGCCCCTGAAACCCAAGGGCAGCCGCTGGTGGTCCTCGGCCAGAGCCTGGGCGGGGCGTTGGCCGTGCATTACCTGGCCGCGCACCCCGAGCGACAGCCCCGGCTCAAGGCGCTGGTGCTCGATGGCGTGCCTGCCAGTTATCGTGATGTAGGGCAATTCGCCCTGAGCACTTCCTGGCTAACATGGCCGTTCCAGGTGCCGTTGTCGTGGCTGGTGCCAGACGCCGACAGTGCGATCCATGGCATGCCACAGCTGACTGGCGTGCCGAAACTGCTGTTCCATAGCCTGGATGATCCGATCGTGCCGCTTTCCAACGGCATCCGTCTGTATCAAGCTGCGCCGCCGCCAAGGGTGTTGCAACTGACCCGGGGTGGGCATGTGCAGACCTTTGCCGACAAGACCTGGCAAACCGTAATGCTGCGCTATCTTGACGATCCGCAGCATTTCAACGGTTTGCGCCGCCTGGGGGAAATTCCCAATTATCCGGCGGCTGCCAATCCTAAAACCGAATCATCAGAGAGCCCGCAATGAGCGAAGAACGCAACATGATCCCCCTGATCCTCACCGGCATCGGCACCATCATCGGTACCGTTGGCTGCCTGTGGTACTACGGCTACCTGCACTTCGCCAAGCCTGAGGATGCGTTGCTGCTCAGCGACTACACCATGCTCAAGACCGTGCCCGGCGAGGACTACAAAGTTTCCCTGACCCCGGCTCCCCAAGTGGCGCAATGCGTCGACGGTGTGCTGGTGCTGTTCGATACCGAGCAAAAGGGGCTGACGGGCGTGCTGGTGAACAGCAAGAAGCAGGCGGTGCGTTGCATGGGCCAGGAAACCCCGCAACTGCAGGAGTGAGCCTACCGGTAGTTTTTGGAACCATATTCCGTATGACACCACTGATTGGGTCGTCAGCAGCGCTGACGAGTAACCCTTAATTACGTGGAGTATCACTATGAGTATTAATGGAGTAGGCGGTGGTGGCAGCGGGTTCGGTAACTTCGGCAGCGCCGGCATGGGGGATTCCGGCAATATGGTTGGCAAGGGCGTCGAAGGCGGTCAGCAGCAGGGCGGTATGGACCCTGAAGCGCTGAAGAAACTCCTGGCGCAACTGTTGGGCGGTGCGGGAGGTGCAGGCGGCTCCCAGGGCAGTGGCGGCAGTGGCGGTGGTAACGAGGAAGAGGACCCGCTGCGCAAGCAGATGAGTGGCGATCAGCAGCAAGGCATGCAGATGCCTCAAGAGAACAACAGCCAAATCAATTTCGGCTGATCCGCAGAGTCTGCCCGCAGTTCTTATGCAAAAAAGCCCTGCCTGGAACACAGGCAGGGCTTTCAGACCAGTAGCTGTCAGTCGGTTATTGAACCGAAGAACGTGGCTTGACCGGCTGGTTGTCGTTGGAGATGGTCACTTCAACGCGGCGGTTCATGGCACGGCCCGAAACGCTGGCGTTATCGGCAACCGGGTATGCCTTGCCGTAGCCAGCAGTCACGATGCGGCTTGGGTTAACGCCCATCTTGATCAGTGCAACCTGCACCGAAGTAGCGCGGCGCTCGGACAGGGTCTGGTTGTAGGCATCGCTGCCGGTGCTGTCGGTGTAGCCTTCGATAATGACTTTACGATCCGGGTTTTCCTGGAGGAATTGCGCCAGTTTGTTGATGTTCACCAGGCCGCTGGATTTCAGATCAGCCTTGCTGGTAGCGAACAGCACATCACCAAAGGTCACCAGGGTCCCGCGTTCAGTCTGCTTGGCGTTCAAGCTGCTTTGCAGTTGCTTGATCTGCGCGTCACGGGCTTCGAGCAGGGCGCGGGCACGTTGGTCGCCAGCGTTTTTCAGCTTGGCTTCGGACTCGCGCAGGGCGATGGTGTCCTTGGCCACTTCAACGCGCTGGTTGGTCAGGTAGGCCAGTTGGTCGACCTTCTTCTCGTCTTCCTTGTCGCGGTACGCCTTGTCAGCCTTGTCCAGCCATTCGCTGGCGTCCTTGGTTTCCAGGGCGGCGATTTTGGTCGCTTGCGGGTTGGCTTGCAGGGCCGAGAAGTTGGTCCGTGCGTTTTCCAGGTTCGCGTTAGGCGGGGTGGAGCAAGCCGCCAGTGCAACGCTCATCGCCAGCAGGGCAGGGATCATCAATTGTTTACGCATAGTGGTTTCGTCCTTTCAATTCGATTTCGGGTGCGATGCAAACAATGGCGGTGCTTACTTCTGCTGGATCACAGCAGGGCGCATGCCTTCGTTACGCAGCTCCTCAATAGCCTTCTGAGAATCCTTCAGCGCCAGATCGGCCTTGGCAGCCTGGGCCTTGCGCTCTGCCACGCGAGCGTCCCACTCAGCCTGCTCGGCCAGACGACGGGCTTCGTCGTATTTCTTGTCATGCATGGCCAGCTCGGCTTGCTTGAGCTTGTCCTGTGCAGCTTTCATTTCCACGGCAGCGTATTCGGTACCGCCAGCGCTTACAGCGCTGTTCACGGCCGATTGGGTCACTGCGTACTGTTCGGTCGGCGGGTTGCCGGCGCAGCCCGCGAGGACGAAGCTGGTGCCGATTGCCAACGCGGCCAATTTGAGCCCGCGCAGGTGGTTAAACGAGGATTTGGCAGTGCTGGTCTTCATCGTCTTCAACTCCATTAGATAACTCCTGAAAAACATCAAATCCATCTACGGTGTTCAGCGTCTGCGTTTGGCGGTGAAGCTCAGTGTGCCTTTTCAAACGCCTGTTCCAAGTGATGGCTTACTGGCTGTGACCCGAGGCTTTTTTGAATAGTTCAGCCAAAGATGGCGATTTGCCCGAAAAAAAATCTGAACAAATCTGACTGAGGGGTCAGCGATAAAAAATCGGAACTTTTGCCACCTGCAGCGGTATGCCGGGCCTATGAAAGGCCCGGTACGCTGGGGGATGGTTTTTATCAGCGAATGTGGATCAGTGTTTCTGATCGTCAGGCGTGGCTGACATATCGTGCAGGTAGCGCCGCGACAGCGACAGGAAACGCGGCGTGGGGCCGACGTCTTCATACAACGGGTCACCCTCTTCATCGGTGGCAACTACATGCTGGCCCCGGATATACGGAAAGCTGGCTTCCAGCTCTTCCAGGGCGGCGCCAATCAGCTCGCCGAGCAATTCCTCGGTGCTGCGCTTGGGGTACATCTCGCGGATGGCCGCCAACCGGGCAGCGGCCTCGACATCCAGGTGGATGGCATATTCGGTCTTGGTCAGGCGACCCTTGGCGGTTTCTTCCCATTGCTGGGCCAGTTCTCGGATTTTCATGGCAACCTCAGTGATGCCCGGGGTAGCGGGCGGTGATGAGTGACCAGTCGTAGCGTGGATAACGCGACGACGTACCCTTGAGACTAGCTGCAACCGCCAAGGTTTAAAGTTCCTTGTCAGACCAAGGCTTGATCGGCACTCTTAAAGATCAAAGCATCACGGATTCCTGGCTGGAGATTGGCTGATGAGCGATATCGATGCACGTTTGCGTGAAGATGTTCACCTGTTGGGTGAATTGCTGGGCAACACGATTCGAGAACAGTACGGTGATGAGTTCCTCGCCAAGATCGAGCAGATTCGCAAGGGCGCCAAGGCCGATCGCCGGGGCGGGACCACGGATGCAGCGGCCGGTGAAGAACTCAGCGCCAGCCTCAACCAGTTGCAGGAAGACGAGCTGCTGCCGGTAGCACGGGCGTTCAACCAGTTCCTCAACCTGGCCAATATCGCCGAGCAGTACCAACTGATTCATCGGCGCGATGAGTCCCAGCCGGCCCCGTTCGAATCGCGAGTGCTGCCCGAGTTGCTGGCGCGGCTGCAGAGTGAGGGCCACAGCAGCGAATCCCTGGCCCGGCAGTTGGCGCGACTGGAGATCGAGCTGGTACTCACTGCCCACCCGACCGAAGTCGCGCGCCGCACCCTGATCCAGAAATACGACGCCATCGCGGCACAACTGGCCTTGCAGGATCACCGTGACCTGACCAGCGCCGAGCGCGAGCAGATTCGCCAACGCCTGCAACGGCTGATCGCCGAAGCCTGGCACACCGAAGAAATCCGCCGTACCCGGCCCACCCCGGTGGACGAGGCCAAGTGGGGCTTTGCGGTGATCGAGCATTCGCTGTGGCACGCGATCCCCAACTACCTGCGCAAGGCCGATCAAGCCTTGCACGCCGCCACCGGCCTGCGCCTGCCCCTGGAGGCGGCGCCGATCCGCTTTGCTTCGTGGATGGGCGGCGACCGTGACGGCAATCCCAACGTGACGGCGCCGGTGACCCGTGAAGTGCTGCTGCTGGCGCGCTGGATGGCGGCAGATCTGTATTTACGGGATATCGACCACCTGGCCTCGGAACTGTCCATGCAGCAGGCCAGCCCTGAGTTGCAGGCCAAGGTCGGCGATAGCGTCGAACCTTATCGGGCCTTGCTCAAACAACTGCGCGAACGCCTGCGCGCCACCCGCAATTGGGCGCACGCGGCGTTGACCGGCAGCCTCCCGGCGCCGGCCGATGTGCTGCAAAACAATCGTGACCTGCTGGAGCCGCTGGAGCTGTGCTACCAGTCCCTGCACGCCTGCGGCATGGGCGTGATTGCCGACGGCCCGCTCCTCGATTGCCTGCGCCGTGCAGTGACATTCGGCCTGTTCCTGGTACGCCTGGATGTACGCCAGGATTCCAGCCGGCATTCGGCGGCGATGACCGAAATCACCGATTAC
Source organism: Pseudomonas sp. WS 5410 (assembly GCF_012985645.1). Lineage (NCBI taxonomy): Bacteria > Pseudomonadati > Pseudomonadota > Gammaproteobacteria > Pseudomonadales > Pseudomonadaceae > Pseudomonas > Pseudomonas sp. WS 5410. The sequence goes on from NZ_JAAQWS010000009.1 coordinate 20,493, forward strand.
CTGGGTCTGGGTCGCTATGAGGACTGGGACGAAGACGCGCGCATCACCTTCCTGATGAAGGAGTTGGCCAATCGTCGCCCGTTGTTGCCGGGGTATTTCAAGCCTTCGGCCGATACCGCCGAAGTGCTCAATACCTGTAAGGAAATCGCCGCTGCGCCGGCGGCTTCCCTCGGTTCCTACGTCATCTCCATGGCGGGCGCGGCATCCGATGTGCTGGCAGTGCAGTTGCTGCTCAAGGAGTCCGGGGTGCAGCGGCCGATGCGTGTGGTGCCGTTGTTCGAGACCCTGGCCGACCTGGACAACGCCGGCCCGGTAATCGAGCGCCTGTTGCTGCTGCCCGGTTATCGCGCGCGCTTGCAAGGCCCGCAGGAAGTGATGATCGGCTATTCGGACTCGGCCAAGGACGCTGGCACCACGGCTGCGGCCTGGGCCCAGTACCGGGCCCAGGAACGCCTGGTGGATATCTGTCGCGAGCAGCAGGTGGAACTGTTGTTGTTCCATGGTCGCGGCGGCACCGTGGGCCGTGGCGGCGGCCCGGCCCATGCGGCGATTCTGTCGCAGCCACCGGGCTCGGTAGCCGGGCGTTTCCGCACCACCGAGCAGGGCGAGATGATTCGTTTCAAGTTCGGCTTGCCGGATATCGCTGAGCAGAACCTCAATCTGTACCTGGCCGCGGTGCTGGAGGCGACCTTGTTGCCACCGCCACCACCGGAGCCGGCCTGGCGCCATTTGATGGATGAATTGGCGGCTGATGGTGTCAGCGCCTATCGCGCGGTGGTGCGGGAAAATCCGCAGTTCGTCGAGTACTTCCGCCAGTCCACCCCCGAGCAGGAACTGGGCCGCTTGCCCCTGGGCAGTCGCCCGGCCAAGCGCCGTGCCGGCGGCATCGAGAGCCTGCGCGCAATCCCGTGGATCTTCGGCTGGACCCAGACCCGCCTGATGCTGCCGGCCTGGCTCGGCTGGGAAGCGGCATTGAGCAAGGCCCTGGAGCGCGGCGAAGGTGAATTGCTGGGGCAGATGCGCGAACAATGGCCGTTCTTCCGCACCCGTATCGACATGCTGGAAATGGTTCTGGCCAAGGCTGACGCCGATATCGCCCGGCTCTATGACCAGCGCCTGGTGCAAGCCGACCTGTTGCCATTGGGTGCGCATTTACGCGACCTATTGTCGCAGGCCTGCGCCGTGGTGCTTGGCCTGACCGGCCAGTCGCAGCTGCTGGCCCATAGCCCCGACACCCTGGAGTTCATCCGCCTGCGCAACACCTACCTCGACCCGTTGCACCTGTTGCAGGCTGAACTGCTGGCCCGCTCCCGCCAGCAGGAAGCGACACAGGACAGCCCTCTGGAACAGGCGCTGCTGGTGTCCGTGGCCGGTATTGCCGCCGGGCTGCGTAACACCGGCTGACATTTCTGGCGTGTTCTCAAGGGCTTGCACACAAAACCGCCGGCTGACCCGAAAGGGCTGTGCCGGCGGTTTTGTGTCCGGGTTGCACCAAGGGATACCGCGACCAAAAGGCTTGTGTGGTGCGGGTTCTTCCGACTTTTGGCGGCTTGTGTGGTTAGGGCTCGCTGTGTATCTTGATCAGCCTTTGGCCGGTTGGGCGGCCTGGATTCGTATTTTTACGAGCATATTCTACGAGATTGGCCCCACGCGGCGAATCCGAGCGTCATCTCTATAAAAAATTGAGGAGCACATCGATGCGCGTCATTCTGCTGGGAGCTCCCGGGGCCGGTAAAGGTACTCAGGCAAAGTTCATCACTGAAAAGTTCGGCATTCCACAAATCTCCACTGGCGACATGCTGCGCGCTGCCGTCAAGGCCGGCACCGAGCTGGGCCTGATCGCCAAGAGCGTGATGGACAGCGGTGGCCTGGTCTCCGACGACCTGATCATCAACCTGGTCAAGGAACGCATCAGCCAGGACGACTGCAAGAACGGTTTCCTGTTCGACGGTTTCCCACGCACCATTCCCCAGGCCGAAGCCCTGGTGAAAGCCGGCGTCGAGCTGGACGCTGTGGTTGAAATCGCCGTTGAAGATGAAGAGATCGTCCAGCGTATCGCCGGTCGCCGCGTTCACGAAGCCTCGGGCCGCGTCTACCACATCGTCTATAACCCGCCAAAAGTGGCTGGCAAGGATGATGTAACCGGTGATGACCTGGTGCAGCGCAAAGACGACACCGAGGAAACCGTGCGTCATCGCCTGTCGGTCTACCACTCCCAGACCAAGCCGCTGGTAGAGTTCTACCAGAAGCTGTCGGCTGCCCAGGGCAAGCCGAAATACAGCCACATCCCGGGCGTTGGCTCGGTGGAAGCCATCACCGCCAAGGTGCTGGAAGCGCTGAACTGATCTGACGATTGGCTTGACGTTCAACGGCCCGCTTGCGGGCCGTTGTTGTTTATACTGGCGCACTTTTTTTCGATTTGGACACCCATACCGATGAGCACCCTGCTGGCCCTGGACACCGCGACTGAAGCTTGCTCCGTTGCCCTGCTGCATAACGGCAAGGTCACGAGCCACTATGAGGTGATCCCGCGCCTGCACGCGCAAAAGCTGCTGCCGATGATCAAGCAGCTATTGCTCGATGCCGGCACCACCCTGTCGGCGGTAGACGCCATCGCCTTTGGCCGCGGCCCGGGTGCATTCACCGGCGTGCGCATCGCCATCGGTGTGGTGCAGGGCCTGGCGTTTGCCCTGGAGCGGCCGGTACTGCCGGTGTCCAACCTGGCCGTGTTGGCCCAGCGCGCGTTGCGTGAACATGGCGCACGCCAGGTCGCGGCCGCCATTGATGCGCGGATGGATGAGGTCTATTGGGGCTGCTACCGCGAAACCGCTGGTGAGATGCGCCTGGTCGGCGTCGAGGCCGTGCAGCCGCCCGAGGCCGCCGCGTTGCCGGCCGATGCCAGTGGCGACTGGTTTGGCGCTGGTACGGGGTGGGGTTATGGCGAACGTATCGCCGTGGCCACGGCCGGCCAGGATGCCGGGATGTTGCCCCATGCCGAAGACCTGCTGAGCCTGGCGCGTTTTGCCTGGGAGCGCGGCGAGGCGATCCCGGCTGATCAGGCCGCTCCGGTGTACCTGCGCGATAAAGTGGCACAGACCAAGGCCGAGCGCGGGCTCTAGGCTTATTGCGCTCAGCCTCTAGTGTGGGAGCTGTCGAGCCCCACCGTTGATCGCAGGCAATTCGCGCCAATCGTCAGAATTTGCCCCTGGGTTTAAACCTTTGCCCGTTTATGTGTTCTAGTTATCACCAGAGCATTTGCGTGCCAAGGAAAGTGCCGCTAAATTGCCATCATTGATAGCGGATCTGCATGTATGCGTATAGACGGCTTTTCTACCCAGTCCTACCCCCTCAAGCGCAAGCCACGCAAGGCGAACGTGACGGTAGACGAGTCCGTCGAAGAATCCCCCGACTTTATTGAAGTCCAGCCCGAAACCTCCCAGGGCGCGGCAGTTTCCGCCCGTGCCCAAGGGGCCGGCGGTTCGCGTATCGGCGGCGTTCCGGCCCGCCAGCAAGACATGATCTTCCCGCGCTCCATGAGCAAAAACGTCGCTACGGCCCTGGCCAGCTACCTGACCACTGCCGGCTTTGTCGAATGGGATATGGAAGTGCTGGGTCTCGATATCCACATCTGATGCTGTTGCCTTATTTCCTCGGTTGCCCGTCCTGGAGTGAAAACGCCTGGCGCGAGTACCTGTATCCGCAAGACGCCCGCGCCACGGATTTTCTCGGGCTGTATTGCCAAGTGTTCAATGCCTGCGAAGGCAACACCACCTTCTACGCGCGGCCCTCGGTGGCCACCGTGCAGCGCTGGGCCGAGATCATGCCCGCGCACTTTCGGTTTACCGCCAAATTTCCCGGTGATATCAGCCACAGTGCCGACCTGCGCGAACAGTTGCCCGCCGCCGAAAGCTTTCTTGGCTTGATGAGCCCGCTGGGCGAGCGGGTGTCGCCGTTGTGGCTGCAACTGCCGGCCAGCTTCACCCCGCAGCGGCTGGGGGAGCTGGCAGGGTTTATCGACGGTCTGGAGCGTCCGTTGGCGGTGGAGGTGCGTCATCGTGAGTTCTTCGCCAAGGGTGACGCCGAGCGCAGCCTCAACCGCCTGCTGCGTGATCGCGGGGTCGAGCGTATCTGCCTGGATCCACGAGCTTTGTTCAGTTGCACGTCGACTTCGGCAGCGGTGCTCCACGCCCAATCGAAAAAGCCCAAGGTACCGCCCCGGCCAGCGGCGTTGACCCAGTTTCCCCAGGTACGCTTTATCGGCCACCCGGACCTGGAAGCCAACGACCCGTTCCTCGTGCCGTGGCTTGAGAAAGTCGCAGGCTGGATTGAGGAGGGGCGCACGCCTTATGTGTTCCTGCACACCTCGGATAACCGCCTGGCGGCCCAACTGGCCATACGCTTTCATCAGCAATTGATGGAGCGGTTGCCGGGGTTGCCGGCGTTGGCGCAGTTGCATCGGGAGCCCGCGGTGGAGCAACTGGGGTTACTCTAGGGTTCTTTTGTGCCTGGAGTCAGTCATGGATGCCCAAACCCTTCGCGCCGAATCCTTTCGAGCCCTGCACGAGCGTGATCGTGCATTCGTGATGCCCAACCCGTGGGACGCCGGTTCCGCCAAGATGCTCGCCAGCCTCGGTTTTGAAGCCCTGGCCACTACCAGCGCGGGTTTTGCCTTCAGTCTGGGGCGCCCGGATGCTGAAGGCGCGCTATCGCTGGAGGATACTCTGGGCAACGCCGGGATGATCGTTCAGGCCACCGCGCTGCCGGTGGCGGCGGACCTGGAAAACGGCTTCAGCGATACGCCTCAAGGTTGTGCCCAGAGCCTGTTGCGGGCAGCCGCTACCGGCATCGTCGGCGGTTCTATCGAAGACGCTACCGGGATTGCGGTCGACCCGATCTACCCCTTTGATCTGTCTGTAGAACGCATCGAGGCTGCCGTCGCTGCGGCACGCAGCTTGCCATTTCCCTTCATGCTGACGGCCCGTGCGGAGAACCTCCTACATGGTCGCCTGGATTTTCCCGACACTATTCGCCGTTTGCAGGCCTACGCCGAAGCGGGTGCCGACGTGCTGTATGCCCCGGGCCTGCGCAGTGCTGAGGAAGTATTGGCGGTGGTGCGGGCGGTGGCGCCAAAACCGGTGAATGTGTTGATGTCAGGTGGCCTCAAGCTCTCGGTGGCGCAACTGAGCGAGATGGGCGTCAAGCGCATCAGCGTCGGCTCGGCCATGGCCCTGGCGGCCTATGGGGAGTTCTTCAGGGCCGCGCGGGAGGTTCAGGAGCTGGGAACCTTCACCTTTACCGAGCGCTCGATGCCGTTCAGCCAGGCAAATCAGTTGTGCAAGGGTTGAGACGTGGCTTTTTTCAAAGTGTTGGGTGTGTTGCTGCTACTCGCGGGTGGCCTACTCGTAGGCATCTGGCGCGGCTGGGTGCCGCTGCCCGCCGAGTGGAACCCCTGGGCGCCCTTGGATGTGCAAGCTGCGCCTAACCTGCTGACCCGCTTCAAACTGGGGCGCTTGCAGGACGATCCCACCCTGTGCGACCAGGTGCTGAAAACCTCCGGGTTGCGGGTCAGCCATCAAGCGGACAGCCCGGCGGATGCGGCTTGCCCATTGCGCAACACGTTGCGGGTTCAGGGCGCGGAGGTGGGGTTGAGCAGCAGTTTTCTCGCCAGTTGCCCCTTGGCGGTGGCGTTTGCCCTGTTCGAGCGCCACAGCTTGCAGCCGGCTGCCCAGGCGGTGTTTGGCCAGGCGGTGACGCGGGTCGATCACCTCGGCAGTTTTGCCTGCCGCAACATGTATGGGCGGGCTGAAGGGCGACTCAGCCAGCATGCCTCGGCCAATGCTCTGGACATTGCCGGGTTTCGCCTGGCGGATGGGCGCAGCATCAATGTGTTGAAGGATTGGCCAGGAGAGGGTGCCAGCGCACGCTTTCTGCGGCAGGTGCGCGACAGTGCGTGCAATGATTTCAACGTGGTCTTGAGCCCGGATTACAACGCCGCCCATCGCAACCATTTCCATTTGGATATGGGGCGTTGGTGGGTGTGCCGCTAAGGGTCAGGCCGCCAGGCGCAGGTTGTTGAGGATCAATGGGCGGGCCCAGCCGCAATCGAAGTCCAGGGCCTTTTGCTGTTGCACCAGTTCCTCGTCGGGGTATGGCTCGGCCGCCGGTGGCAGCAGGTCCAGTTCGAATTCGGCAATCGGCAGGAACAGCGGCTTGGGTTGCGGCGCCGGGCCTGGCTCGGGCAATGGCTGGCCGGCGGTCAGGACAATCGGTCGTACCCAGCCACTCTCGAAGTTCTGCTGGCGTTGCTGGGCAACGATTTCATCCTCCGGGAACGGCACGGCCGCCGGTGGCAGCAACTCCAGTTCGAACTCGGCAATCGGCAGGAACAGTGGCTCAGGCGGGGCGATCTCGGTGTCCTGGACATCGCAATGACGCTGGGTGACGATTTGCGTCAGCAGGTCGCTGCCGGCGCTGGGTTCGACCGAGGCATCCACCGGCACCGGATCGGCGGCCAGCTGCGCACCTGGCTCCTGGCCAAGCTGCTCGGCCAACGCCCGGGCGAAGAAGTCCTGCCACACATGACTGACGCCGGCCAGCGCTTGGGTATTGCGCAGGCCGAAGTGGTTGTGGGTCGGCAGGACACCGGTGAATAGGGAATGAATGTCTGACATTTCTCTCGGTCGACGCTCAGGGTCTGGCAAAATGCCTGATCCTTTTTTATCGGCCGCTGTTTGCCGATCCTTAATATTTTTGAGCGTAGTAAACGATGAGCGAACAAACCGCGGCCAGCCGCATTCGGGTCGAGGCCTTGGCCGACGGTTTTCAGGGCCGTGCCCAGCACTGGGCCGAGCAGCTCGGTTTGCCTGTGCAACTGGCGGACGCCGATTTTGCCCTGCAAGTGGGTGAGCATGGCCTGCAACTGCAACAGCTGGGCCCGGATGCGCCTGGCCCGGTGCGGGTGGATTTTGTCGAGGGCGGTGCTGCCCATCGGCGGCTCTATGGGGGTGGCAGCGGGCAGATGATTGCCAAGGCGGTGGGGGTCTCGCAAGGCGTGCGCCCGCGAGTGCTGGATGCCACGGCCGGCCTGGGTAAGGATGCCTTCGTGCTGGCCAGCCTGGGCTGCGAGATGAGCCTGATCGAACGTCAGCCGCTGATCGGTGCCTTGCTCGAAGATGGTCTGGCGCGTGGGGCGGAGGATTTTGAAGTGGCGCCGATTGTTGCGCGGATGACCCTGCTCAAGGGCAATTCCATCGAGGTGATGCGTAATTGGGAAGGTGAGCCGCCGCAGGTGATCTACCTCGACCCAATGTTTCCCCATCGGGAGAAAACCGCCCTGGTGAAGAAGGAAATGCGCCTGTTCCGCCCGCTGGTGGGTGACGATCCGGATGCCCCGGCATTGCTCGCGGCGGCCTTGGCCCTGGCCAGCCACCGGGTGGTGGTGAAGCGCCCACGCAAGGCGCCGTGCATTGAGGGGCCCAAGCCGAGCCATGCGCTGGATGGCAAATCCAGCCGGTACGATATTTATCCCAAGAAAGCGCTCAAGGCCGGTACGCCCGCATAAACAATCCCACCACTTCCTGCACATGCTCCTCGGCGGCCGCTTCGCTCAAGCGTTCGCCGCAGCCATACAGCAAGCAGAAGTTTGCCGTGCCCTTGAGCAGGCAAAAGAAGTGCTCGGCTGCGGTAAATGGCTTGTCGATGCGCAATGCGCCACTTTGATTGATCTTGCCCAGCAGGCGCTCCATGCCCTGCAACATCCGCATGGGGCCGGCTTCGAAGAAGATCTGCGACAGCTTCGGATCCTGATTGCCTGAGGTCATCATCAGGCGATGCAGGTTCACCGATTCCTCGCTGTTGATCAGCAGGTGAAAGCCTCGGGCGATGTTCAGCAGCACCTTTTCCACTGGCACGTCGTCCGGCAACTCGAAATACATCACCGGCAGTTGTGCTTCGCACTTGGCTTCGACGGCGGCGGTGAACAGCGTTTCCTTGTCGGTGAAGTGGCTGTAGACCGTCAGTTTCGACACGCCAGCCTCAACGGCCACGGCATCCATGCTGGTACTCGCGTAACCATTGCTCAAAAACAGGATTTTCGCCGCGTCGAGGATTGCCTGGCGTTTTGCCATGTCCTTGGGACGCCCGGGGCTATTGGTGTTTACAGGATTGTCGGACATTTTCACTTTAATACTGGACTGGTGAGTTTGGTATTAATAACATACTGGCCAGTATAATTACTCCAAGCACCATTTGCGAAAGGTCCTTCAGCATGCGCAGCATTTTTCTGCACCTCGCGTTGCCTGCCAGCCTTGCTCTTTTATTGGCTGCCTGCGGCCATGAAGAAGCGGCCCAAACCACCGTCCGCCCGGCCATGGTGGTGCAGCCACAGCCCTCGGCGCTGGCAATGGACAGTTATCCAGGCGAGGTTCGCGCCCGTTATGAGCCGGACCTGGCCTTTCGCATTGGTGGCAAAGTCAGTCGCCGGCTGGTGGAGGAGGGCGAGCGCGTCAAGGCCAACCAGCCGCTGGCAGAGCTCGATCCCCAGGATGTACGCCTGCAACTGCAGGCCACCCGTGCCCAGGTCACGGCAGCCGAGGCCAACCTGAGCCTGGTGCGGGCCGAGCGTGATCGCTACAAGACCCTGATGGACCGTCAGATGGTCAGCCGTTCCCAGTACGACAATTCCGAAAACCTCTACCGTTCTGGGGTCGCACGCCTGCAGCAGATCAAGGCTGAATTCGACGTGGCCAACAACCAGGCCGGCTATGCCGTGCTGCGCGCGCCCCAGGATGGCGTGGTCGCCAAGCGTGCAGTGGAAGTCGGGCAAGTGGTGTCGGCCGGGCAGACCGTGTTCACCCTGGCCACCGATGGCGAGCGTGAAGTGTTGATCAGCTTCCCGGAGCAGAGCTTCGGTCGCTTCAAGGTCGGCCAGCCGGTCTCCGTGGAGCTGTGGAGCCAGCCCGACCAACGCTTCGAGGGGCGCATTCGCGAGCTGTCGCCGGCGGCCGATCCCAAGTCGCGCACCTTCGCCGCCCGTGTTGCCTTCAACGCCGGTAAAGTCCCGGCGGAGCTGGGGCAGAGCGCGCGGGTCTTTATCCAGGCCGACGGCGTGATTCCGTTGTCGGTGCCGCTGTCTGCCCTCAGCGCAGAGAACGGCGCGTCCTACGTCTGGTTGGTCAAGCCGGATAACACCCTCAAGCGCACGGCGGTGCGCATCGGCGCGTTCGGCGAAAAAAGCGTACCGGTGCTTGAAGGCCTGAGCCCCTCCGACTGGGTGATTGCCGCCGGTGTCCATGTGCTCCATGAGGGCCAGCAAGTACGCCCGGTGGATCGCTCCAACCGGGTGGTGAATCTGGCGGCCAACAAGGAGTAGTCCCCGATGGGTTTCAATCTTTCCGAATGGGCGTTGCGCAATCGCCAGATCGTCCTGTTCCTGATGCTGCTGCTGGCCGTCGTCGGTACGTTGTCCTACACCAAGCTGGGGCAAAGTGAAGACCCGCCGTTCACCTTCAAAGCCATGGTCATCAAGACCAACTGGCCAGGGGCCACGGCCCAGGAAGTCTCGCGCCAGGTCACCGAGCGCATTGAAAAGAAGCTAATGGAAACCGGCGAGTACGAGCGCATTGTCTCGTTCTCCCGCCCGGGCGAATCCCAGGTCACGTTTATTGCGCGGGACTCGATGCACTCGGCGCAGATTCCCAACCTGTGGTACCAGGTGCGCAAGAAGATCAGCGATATCCGCCAGACCCTGCCACCGGACATCCAGGGCCCGTTCTTCAACGACGAATTCGGCACCACCTTTGGCAATATCTACGCCCTGACCGGCGAGGGTTTTGACTACGCGGTGCTCAAGGACTACGCCGACCGCATCCAGATCCAGCTGCAACGGGTGCCGGATGTGGGCAAGGTCGATCTGCTGGGGTTGCAGGACGAGAAGATCTGGATCGAGCTGTCCAACCTCAAGCTCGCCACCCTCGGTCTGCCCCTGGCGGCGGTGCAGCAGGCGTTGCAGGAGCAGAACGCGGTGTCCACCGCCGGGTTCTTTGAGACCCCGAGCGAGCGCGTGCAATTGCGGGTGTCGGGTAACTTCAAGACGGTCGAAGAGATCCGCAATTTCCCGATCCGCGTCGGCGACCGCACCTTCCGCATCGGCGATGTGGCCGAGATTCACCGGGGCTTCAACGACCCACCGGCGCCACGTATGCGCTATATGGGTGACGACGCAATCGGCCTGGCCGTGGCCATGCGCGATGGTGGCGATATCCTGGTACTGGGCAAGGCCCTGGAGGGCGAGTTCGCACGCCTGCAGAAGAACCTTCCGGCAGGCATGGAACTGCGCAAGGTGTCGGACCAGCCGGCTGCGGTGAAGACCAGCGTGGGCGAATTCGTCCAGGTCTTGGCCGAGGCCTTGGCGATTGTATTGCTGGTGAGTTTCTTCTCCCTCGGTGTGCGCACCGGCATGGTGGTGGCACTGGCGATTCCGCTGGTGCTGGCGATGACGTTTGCCTGCATGTATTACCTGGGCATCGGCCTGCACAAGATTTCCCTGGGGGCGCTGGTCCTGGCCCTGGGCCTGTTGGTGGACGACGCGATCATCGCCGTGGAAATGATGGCGATCAAAATGGAGCAGGGCTACGACCGTCTCAAGGCAGCCAGTTTCGCCTGGACCAGTACGGCGTTTCCGATGCTCACCGGTACGCTGATCACCGCAGCCGGCTTCCTGCCGATTGCCACCGCGCAATCGAGTACCGGCGAATACACCCGCTCGATCTTTCAGGTGGTGACCATCGCGCTGCTGGCCTCGTGGGTCGCCGCTGTGGTGTTTGTGCCGTATCTGGGGGAAAAGCTCCTGCCGGATCTGGCGAAAATTCATGCGGCCAAGCACGGTACTGATGGGCCGGATCCGTACGGTACGCCGTTCTACCAGCGCGTACGCCGCTGGGTGGAGTGGTGCGTGCGTCGCCGCAAAACCGTGATTGTGCTGACGGTGCTGCTGTTTATCGGCTCGGTGGCGCTGTTCCGTTTTGTCCCGCAACAATTCTTCCCGGCGTCCGGACGCCTGGAACTGATGGTCGACCTGAAACTGGCGGAAGGCGCCTCCCTGAGCAGCACCGCCGAGCAGGTCAAGCGTCTCGAAGGCTTGCTCAAGGCGCATGAGGGGATCGAAAACTACGTGGCCTATGTCGGCACCGGCTCACCGCGCTTCTACCTGCCCCTGGACCAGCAACTGCCGGCGGCCAGCTTTGCCCAGTTTGTGGTGTTGGCCAAGACCATCGAGGAGCGCGAAACCCTGCGCACCTGGTTGATCGAAACCCTCAACGAGCAATTCCCCGACCTGCGTTCGCGGGTCACCCGCCTGGAGAACGGCCCGCCGGTTGGTTACCCGGTGCAGTTCCGCGTGACCGGCGAGCACATCGAAGAAGTACGTGCCCTGGCGCGCAAGGTCGCGGCCAAAGTGCGTGAGAACAGCCACGTGGTCAACGTGCATCTGGACTGGGAAGAGCCGAGCAAGATCGTCTACCTCAATGTCGACCAGGACCGCGCCCGCGCCTTGGGCGTGAGCACCGTCAACCTGTCGAAATTCCTCCAGAGCTCCCTGACCGGCTCCAGCGTCAGCCAATACCGGGAAGACAACGAGTTGATCGAAATCCTCCTGCGCGGCACCGTGCATGAGCGCACCGAATTGTCGCTGCTGCCGAGCCTGGCGGTGCCGACCGACAACGGCACCAGCGTGGCGCTGTCGCAGATCGCCACCCTGGAATATGGCTTCGAGGAGGGCATTATCTGGCACCGCAACCGCCTGCCAACGGTGACTGTACGTGCTGATATCTACGGCAAGGAGCAACCGGCGACCTTGGTCCAGCAGATCCTGCCGACCCTGGCAGATGTACGTGCCGAATTGCCGGACGGTTACCTGTTGGACGTGGGCGGCACCGTGGAAGACTCCGCCCGAGGGCAGAACTCGGTGAAGGCCGGGGTGCCGCTGTTTATCGTGGTGGTGCTGACCTTGCTGATGCTGCAACTGCGCAGTTTCTCGCGCACGGCCATGGTGTTCCTGACCGCGCCGCTGGGGCTGATCGGGGTGACGCTGTTCCTGCTGGTGTTCCGCCAGCCGTTTGGCTTCGTGGCCATGTTGGGGACCATCGCGTTGTCGGGGATGATCATGCGTAACTCGGTGATCCTGGTGGACCAGATCGAGCAGGACATCAAGGCGGGCCTGGAGCCTTGGCAGGCGATTATCGAAGCCACCGTGCGGCGCTTCCGGCCGATTGTGCTGACGGCCCTGGCGGCGGTGTTGGCGATGATCCCGCTGTCGCGCAGTGTGTTTTTCGGGCCGATGGCGGTGGCGATCATGGGTGGGTTGATTGTGGCGACGGCGTTGACGCTGTTGTTTCTGCCGGCGCTGTATGCGGCGTGGTTCCGGGTCAAGCCGCGCTCGGCATAAGCCTGCGTGAATCGGCTACGCGGTTTAGGAACCTTTTCCTGCGTGTTTGCCACTTAGGGGTACCTGAGTTACAGGTACCTTCTTCTGGCAACGGGGTTGTTACAGAACAAGGCTTTATCAACCTGCGAGGAATTACCTATGGGTTTATTTGCAATGGGTGGTATAGGTATAGGTCTGGGCATGATGCCGATGATGGCCTTCAAAATGGGCAAGCGCGGTAAATCCAAATGCAAGCCTCCGCCCTGCCACCACCACCACCACGCTCAACCGCCGCAGTTCTCCAGTACTATCAAGTACGAGGGAAAAATCAGCTACAGCTGATGGTAGTAAGGGGCATGTCCGCTGGGCAATAACACCAACGCCCCAATTATTCGGGGCGTTGTTGTTTGTTACCGAAGGTGTGTCTAGAGGGCACCGAACACTTTCTTCGCCAGGCTGGTCGCGGCGGCTGCCGGGTTCTGGCGAATGCTTTCTTCCTGTTGGGCAATCATCTTGAACAGGCCGTCCAGCGCTTGCTCAGTCACGTAGTTTTCGACGCTGTCGCTCTTGCCACCCAGTAAACCCAGGGGCGCCTTTTTGGCGAGCGCGTTGTATTGCTGGGCTACACCGACCTTGTCCGTGGATTGCTTGACGATCGGCAGGAACTTGGCGCGGATCTGCTCACGGCTGCTTTTGTCCAGATACTGGGTCGCCGAATCCTGGCCACCGCTGAGGATGCCCTTGGCGTCGTTCACGCTCATGTTTTTCACGGCATTCACCAGAATCGGCTGGGCCTGGGTCACGGCGGATTCGGCGGCCTTGTTCATGCTGGCTTCAAGCTGGGTGATCTGATCGCCCATGCCGAGCATTTTCAGGGCGCCGGCAGCTTTCTCCAGCTTGCCCGGCAAACCGATCTTGACCTCGGGGTTGTTGCTGAATCCACCGGGAGCCCCCAGTTGCTTGACGGCAATCTGTGCACCTTGGGTCAGGGCGTCCTTGAGGCCGCCGGTAGCGTCGCCCTGGGACAGGTCACCGAGGGACAGGGCCATGGCGTTGGCACCGAGCAGCAGGCCGGCACACAAGGTGGTGAGGCGAAGAGAGTTACGGAGCATGGGCGCTTCCTTTTAATCGACTGGATCAGTGGGCAACGGCGTCAACGCGCAGGCGCAGCGGCTGGGAATCCTGGCCGTTCAACTGCACCGAATGGCGCTCGGTGGTGATAAACATTAGCTTGCCATCCAGCTCGATGCGAGCGCTGACCGAATAGCTGTGGCCAGGCTTGACCTGGGCCGGGTCGTAGCTCAGGTGGAAGGGCAGCGGCACCTGGCCGTTGACCGGGCCTTTCTGCTCGGCCAGGGTGACGGCGGGCGCATCGGCCAGGGACACATCCTGCAGGCTGACGCTCAAGGTCGCGGCAGGCGGCAGGGCGATGCGTTGCAGGTAGAACACCTCGCCATCAAGGCTGGCTTTGGGCGCAGGATTCATCGAGTGACAGGCTCCCAGCAGGGCGGTCAGGCCCAAGAGGATGATTTTTTTCATGGTACAGCTCCTTGTCAACGGCGCCAGAAACACCCTGGCGCCCTGGTAAATCTAGCGGGTTTCGTCCGCCTCGGCGTCCGGTGCGGGCGCTTCTTCATTGCGGTGCAACGCGACCTGGCGGATCGACAGGCGAATCTCCGCCGGCAACACCCGTTTGGCTGCGCCTTCGGCCAATTCGCCGAGCAGGTCGTGGTAACTCAACTTGCCGGCTTCATCGCGACGCAGCACATCTTGCTCGAGCAACGTCTGAATAAAATGTCGGAAAAGGCTCTTATCGAAGAACTCCGGGGCATTCAGGCCATGCAGGATCGACAGGCGCTGGGCCATGACCGTGCACAAGTCTTCCAGCTCTTCGGCGCTGATGCTGTTCTGGCCGCTGTTGAGCAGCAGGGAAATGGCCATGTAGAAGCGTTGCAGGGTCTGGGCAATGCTCTTGGACAGCAGGGTCAGCAGCACAAAGTTGCGCGAGCTGGGCGCCGGGCGCAGGTAGATGTTGTTTTCAAAGCGCAGCAGACCTTGTTCTACCAAGGCTTCGAGCCACTGGTCGACCACTGCGTCAAGTTCGTCCAGGGTCCAGCGGATGAACAACTCCGATTGCAGGTACGGATAGAGCGCACGGGTGTAGCGCAGGATCTGTTCGCGGCTCATGCGCGAGCTGCTCTGGAAGAAGCTGGCCAGCAGCGCCGGCAGGGCGAAGATATGCAGCACGTTGTTGCGGTAATAGGTCATCAGGACAGCGTTTTGCTCGTCCAGATAGAGGATCTTGCCCAGGGCATCACTCTGTTCCGACAGCAGGTTCATGTCCTTGACGTGCTTGATCAAGGCCTGGCCGTCACCTTCGGGCAGCGTGGTGTGGGGCGAGTAGGGCACCCGGCGCAGCAGCGCCAGGTACAGGTCCAGCACCCGGGCCATGGCCTGGTCGTCCAGGGCCAGGCGGCTGGTGGACAGTAGCGCCAACGCCACCAGGTTCACCGGGTTGATCGCGGCGGCCTCGTTGAGGTGCTGGGCCACGCGCTCGCCGAGGCGGTTGGTGGTCTCATTCAACCAGGCCGGCTTGTAGTTCGGTGCCAGATCCTGGGCGCGCCAGTCCGGTTGCTCCTGATCGAGGAATTCCGCCAGCTTGATCGGCTCGCCGAAGTTGACCGCCACCTGGCCAAAGCGCTGCTTCAGCGCGCCAATGACCTTGAAGATATCGCAGATCGACTCTTTCTTTTTCGTCGCTCCGCGCAGTTCGCCCAGGTAGGTGCGGCCTTCCAGTACCCGTTCATAGCCGATATACACCGGCACAAACACGATCGGCATGCGCGAGGAGCGCAGGAAGCTGCGCAGGGTGATCGCCAGCATCCCGGTCTTGGGTTGCAACATGCGCCCGGTGCGCGAGCGGCCGCCTTCGACGAAGTACTCCACCGGGAAGCCCTTGGTGAACAGGGTATGCAGGTATTCGTTGAACACCGAGGTGTACAGCGGGTTGCCTTTGAAGGTACGGCGCATGAAAAACGCCCCGCCGCGGCGCAACAGGCTGCCGATCACCGGCATATTGAGATTGATCCCGGCAGCAATGTGCGGCGGGGTCAGGCCGTTCTTGAATAGGAGGTAAGACAGCAGCAGGTAGTCGATATGGCTGCGGTGGCAGGGCACGTAGATCACTTCGTAGCCCTGGGCGACCTTTTGCACACCTTCGATATTGTTGACCTTGATGCCGTCGTAGATCTTGTTCCAGAACCAGCTCAGCACCACTTCGAGGAAGCGGATGGCGGTGTAGGTGTAGTCCGAGGCAATTTCGTTGCCATAGCGCAGGGCCTGGGCCTTGGCTTTTTCCGGGGTGATCTTTTCCCGCTCGGCCTCGTCGAGGATCGCCTGGCGCACCAGTGGCATATTCACCAGGCCTTTGACCAGGTTGCGCCGGTGGGACAGGTCGGGGCCGATCACCGCAGTCTTCAGGTTGCGAAAGTGTACCCGCAGGATCCGTTGGGCCATTCGTACGGTGCGTTCGTGACCTTTATTGTGCTCGATCAATTCACGCAGGTTGATTGGCGCAGAGAATTGCACTCGGGTCTTGCGCCCCAGGATCAGGATGCTCAACAGCCGGCGCAGGCGCCCGGTGACTGCCCAACTGTCGGCGAACAGCAGTTTCCAGGGGCTCGACTCGCTGGCGGGCGACTGGCCCCAGAACACGCTGACCGGAATGATCTGGGCGTTTTCTTCGGCATGCTCGGTCAGGGTGTTGACCAGGCGGGTCAGGGTCGGCGGCGCGCCGCGCTTGTCCTGGCGGCCGAGCCAGTCCGGGTCCGGGGTCAGGTAGAAGAACGCCGCCGGTTCCATCAACGGGCCAACGGACACCGGCAGCACCGGGCGCGGCAAGCCGGCCTTGGTGCACTCGGCATCCACCACGGCCAGTTCGGTCAGGGAGGGCGATTGCAGGACGTAGAACACCGGCCGGCTGCGGTCCAGGTTAAGGGTGAGGGACGACTGGTTGATCGTCTCCGAGCGAACCCAGAGGTACAACAGTCGGCGCAAGGTGCCAAATACCAGACGGCGGAACGGGGAGCGGGTCATAGGCGTGCTGCTTTGAGTGGAAAAAACCGAGCAGGCGCTCGGGCGGGTAGTGTGCCGTATTCGCCGAAAATCGGCAAAAAAGCAGCGATGTAAAGTTGAGTTGATCGTTTTTGAGCCTGTCTTATACTCGGCAGTTCAATGCGACTGACTCAACAATAAAAACCAGTGGGAGCAAACAGATGACAACGCGCGAAACCGGCAATGTGAAGTGGTTCAACGACGCCAAGGGCTATGGTTTTATCCAGCGGGAGGATGGCAAGGATGTGTTTGTGCACTACCGCGCTATCCGCGGTGAAGGCCACCGCTCCCTGGCCGAGGGCCAGCAGGTGGAATACGCCGTGGTGACCGGCGACAAGGGCTTGCAGGCTGAGGATGTAGTCGGTCTTTAAAGCAGATTTCTGCAACGCCGCTGAACCCATGTGGGAGCGGGCTTGCTCGCGAAAGCGCTGAATCAGTCACTGTAGAGGTTGACTGATTGACTGCTTTCGCGAGCAAGCCCGCTCCCACATCTGATTGGGTTCACAGTTCAGAATCAGGTGGTTTTCCAGGTGATCTGCTCTTCACCGTCGGTGCTGATCCGAATCCAGGTGTCGGCGCTTTCTTCACCTTCTTCCTCGACCCACGTCCCCGGCGCGCAGCGCACTTCAACGTTCAGCGCGGCAAAGGCCGCACGGGCGCAGGCGATGTCGTCTTCCCACGGGGTCTGGTCGCTTTCCAGGTACAGGCTGTTCCATTTGCCCACGGCCTTGGGCAGCCAGGTCACTGGCACATTGCCGGCCTTGCACTTGTAGGTCTGGCCCTTCTGTACCCAGTCGGTGCACGGCCCCAGGGCAGCGCCGAGCCAGGCGGCGATAGCCTTGTAGTCGACGTCGGCGTCCTTGAGGTAAATCTCGATATCGGGTTGGCGCATGGATGTTCCTCGTTGCGGGATTCGAAAATCCATTCGCGGATTCAGGGTGGGCGCAAAGGCCCGGAATAGTCGGTTATTGAAGCACGAAATAGTCGTAGCGCATCGACACGGTGACCAGCAGCGGTTCGGCCTGCTCGATCACCTGGGCGCGACGCTCGGCGCTGGCACGCCAGCCATGGGGGGTCATCGCCAGCAGATTGGCGCGGTCCCCGGGGTCGGCCAGGCTGAGCTTGAACTCCAGCACTTCGCTGTGTTGCAGGCTCATGCCGTCTGGCACCAGGGCCAGGTGCTTGTCGTCGGTGTACTCGCGCACTTCGTCGTACAGGCGTTCGCGCAGTTCCATCAGGTGGCCGCTGGTCGGTCCGACCTTCATCAGGCCGCCGCCGGGGCTGAGCAGACGCTTGGCTTCCTGCCAGTCCAGGGGGCTGAACACGCTGGCGAGGAACTGGCAACTGCCGTCGGCCAGCGGCACGCGGGCCATGCTGGCGATCAGCCAAGTCAGCGTCGGGTTGCGTTTGCACGCGCGCTTGACTGCTTCCTTGGAAATATCCAGGGCATAACCATCGGCGCGTAGCAGGGCATCGGCGATTTGCGCGGTGTAGTAGCCTTCGCCGCAACCGATATCCAGCCAGCGCTGGGGTTTGCGTTCGGCTGCCAGTGCGGCCAGGCGCCTGGCCACAGGCGCATAGTGACCGGCATTGAGGAAGTCGCGGCGCGCTTGCACCATGGCCAGGTTATCGCCTGGGTCACGGCTGTTCTTGTGCTGCACCGGCAACAGGTTCAGGTAACCCTGGCGGGCCCGGTCGAACCGGTGCCCGGCCGGGCATACCACGCCACTATCCACCACATTGAGGGGCGCACTGCAAATGGGGCAAGCAAGCATCAGGCGAGCAACTTGATCAGGGTCTGGTAGTAGATTTCGGTCAGCACATCGAGGTCGCTGGCCAGAATGCGCTCGTTGACCTGATGGATCGTCGCGTTGACCGGGCCCAGTTCCACCACTTGGGTGCCGAGGGTCGCGATAAAGCGCCCGTCGGAGGTGCCGCCACTGGTGGACGCCTGGGTCTCGCGGCCGGTAATGGCCTTGATGCTGGCGGACACCGCATCGAGCAGCGCGCCCGGCTCGGTCAGGAACGGCAGGCCCGACAGCGCCCACTCCACATGCCAGTCCAGGCCATGCTTGTCGAGAATCGCCGCGACCCGCTGTTGCAGGCCTTCGACGGTGGACTCGGTGGAGAAACGGAAGTTGAACACCGCCGTCAGGTCACCCGGGATCACGTTGGTGGCGCCGGTGCCGGAATTGAGGTTGGAAATCTGGAAGCTGGTCGGCGGGAAGAAGGTATTGCCGTTGTCCCAATGCTCGGCGGCCAGTTCGGCCAGGGCCGGGGCGGCCAGGTGGATCGGGTTCTTTGCCAGGTGCGGGTAAGCCACGTGGCCTTGCACACCGCGCACGGTCAGGGTCGCACCGAGGGAGCCGCGACGGCCGTTCTTGACCACATCGCCCACCAGGGTGGTGCTCGACGGTTCACCGACGATGCACCAGTCCAGGCGCTCCTTGCGTGCTGCCAGGCGCTCGATCACTGCCTTGGTGCCGTGGTGCGCCGGGCCTTCTTCGTCGCTGGTGATCAGAAACGCCACCGAACCCTTGTGGTCCGGATAGTCCTTCACAAAGCGCTCGGAGGCCACCAGCATCGCGGCCAGGCTGCCCTTCATGTCGGCCGCGCCACGCCCGCACAACATGCCGTGTTCGTCGATCAGTGCGTCGAACGGGTCATTCTGCCAGGCCTGCACCGGGCCGGTCGGGACCACGTCGGTGTGGCCGGCGAAGCACAGCACCGGGCCTTCATGCTTGCCGTGGGTGGCCCAGAAGTTGTCCACATCTTCGATGCGCATCGGCTCAAGCGCAAAGCCGGCGTCGCCCAGGCGCTGCATCATCAGCTTCTGGCAATCGGCGTCGATCGGCGTCACCGACGGGCGGCGGATCAAGTCGATAGCGAGTTGGAGGGTCGGCGAAAGGTCGGCGTGGGCCGTCATGGGAAAACTCCGAAGGTGTGTCAGGGCGCAAGACGAGAGTGAAATATATCCAATGTGGGAGCGGGCTTGCCCGCGATGCAGGCGCCGCGGTGTAGCAGTTGCACCGCAGCGATGCCATCGCGGGCAAGCCCGCTCCCACAAGGGGGGCAGTGGCTGCCTGAACCCATAAAGGGCCGTTATCTTATAGCAAAACGGCGACCAGAGGCCGCCGTTTAGTGCATTGCGCAAGTTTTTACGCGGCCGTCGCGGGCTCCGCCACCGCTGCCGGTTTCGGCAGTGACGACAGGAACGCCATGATCAACGCCGCCACATACGGCAGTGATTGCACCAGCAGCATCACCACCCAGAAGCGCATGTCATTGCTTGGCAGGCCCTGCACCAGGTAGATCCCCAGCGCCGCGCCCCACAGCAGCAACATAATGAACATCTCTTCGCGGGCTTCGGAAATCGCTACCCAGAAGCCGTGGTTATCCGCGTTTTTCGGTGTACGAAAGAACGGAATACTGGTGGTGAAGAAGCCATACAGCACTGCCTTGGCTATGGTATGGGACAACGCCAACCCGGCCAGGGCTGCGCAGAACGCATCCTTGAGGTTCACACCAACGGCGCGGCGGTAGAGGAAGATGATCTTGCCGACCTTGAACACAAACAGCGCCAACGGCGGGATTGCGAAGATCAGCAACGGCGGGTCGACCCGGGTCGGCACAATGATCATCGCCGCCGACCACAGCAGGGCACCGACGGTGAAGAAGATGTTCATGCCGTCCGCTACCCACGGCAACCAGCCCGCGAGGAAGTGGTAGCGCTGGCCACGGGTCAGCTCGGTGTCCTTGCCGCGCAGCAGGCTGGCGGTGTGGCGCTTGATGATCTGGATCGCGCCATAGGCCCAGCGGAACCGCTGTTTCTTGAAGTCGATAAAGGTATCGGGCATCAGGCCCTTGCCGTAGCTGGTGTGGTAGTACGCAGCCGACAGACCTTTCTCGAATACCCGTAGGCCCAGCTCGGCGTCTTCACAGATGCACCAGTCGGCCCAGCCCAGTTCTTCGAGCACCGAGCGGCGGGTCATGGTCATGGTGCCGTGCTGAATGATCGCGTCGCGGTCGTTGCGGGTGACCATGCCGATATGGAAGAAGCCTTTATATTCGGCGTAGCAGAGCTTCTTGAAGGTGCTTTCGTTCTGGTCGCGGTAATCCTGGGGCGATTGCACCACGGCGATTTTCGGGTCGGCGAAGTGCGGCACCATGTGCTTGAGCCAGTTGGGCGATACACAGTAGTCCGAGTCGATCACCGCGATCACTTCGGCATCCTTGGCGGTGTGCGGGATCAGGTAGTTCAGCGCGCCACCCTTGAAGCCGGCCAGGGGCGCGACGTGGAAGAACTTGAAGCGCGGGCCCAGGGTCAGGCAGTAGTCGCGTACCGGTTCCCACACCGCCGGGTCCTTGGTGTTGTTGTCGATGATCAGGACTTCGTAGTCCGGGTAATCGAGGGCGGCCAGGGCGTCGAGGGTCTGTTTGACCATTTCCGGCGGCTCGTTGTAGCACGGCACATGGATGGAGACTTTCGGGCGGTAGTCCGAATCCCCTTCAACCGGCAGGAATTCACGCCGGCGTTTGTGGGTCCAGACCGCTTCCGCCAGTTCATGGGCCTCGGTCAGCAACACGATAAACACGCCCATGGCACCCAGCGCGAGCAAGAAGCCCACAGTCAGACTGAACCAGGTGCTGTATTGCTGGCTGTAGTCGTAGCCGATCCAGACCAGCACCGAGCCGCACAGGAACGCGATAAAGGTCAGGAAGGTGCGACCACGCTGGCGCAGGGACGAGCCGTCGATCATCAGCAAGGTCAGCGACAGCAGTGCCAACACCACCGAGCCGATGGCCAGCACCCGCCATTGCGGAATCGCCACGACCGGCCCTTCAAAGTTGAATTTCTGCTGGCGCGCGGCGTTGAACACGCCCCAATAGGCGCCTACCGAGCCTTCGTCACTGGCTTTCCAGGGTTGGTCGAAGGCTTCGATCACGAAGTAGTTGTAGCCCTGGCGGTTCAGCTTGTTGACCAGAGTGCGCAGGTAAATGGCCTGGTCAGCCGGGGAGGCGTCCGCGCCACCGCGCATGCGGCCATTGCTCGGCCAGCCGACTTCCGACAGCAGCAATGGCTTTTTCGGGAAGGTCTTCTTCAGATCCTTGGCCCGGTCGAGGACGAATTGCCCGGCCTGGGCCATCGGCACATGTTCCCAGTACGGCAGAACGTGCGCGGCGATCAGGTCGACATGCTTGCCCAGTTGCGGGTTGTGTTCCCAGATATGCCACTGCTCGGAGGTAGTCACTGGCACTTTGACGGCGGCGCGCACCCGGTCCAGCAGGACAATCAGCTCTTCGGGGGTAATCTCCTTGCGGAAGATGGCCTCGTTGCCGACCACCACACGTACCACGCTGCGCGAGCTGTTGGCGATCTCGATGGCCCGCTGGATTTCGCGCTCGTTGCGCTCAAGGTCCGGGCTGATCCAGATCCCCAGGGTCACACGCAGGCCGAACTCTTCCGCCAGCTTGGGGATATTCCCCAGAGGGCCGTCGACCGAATAGGTCCGAATGTTGTCCGTCAGCTTGCTCATGATCGCAAGGTCCTGACGCATTTGTTCGTCGGTCGGGTACTGGTCTTTTTGCGGGTACTGGCCCTGCTGGAACGGCGAGTAAGAAAACCCGGAAATCTGCTGAGGCCAGTTGGGGGTAGTGACCGGGCGGTTGATCAGCGCCCAGAAACCGGTGAACAGCGCGGCAATTGCCAGCACCACCACCAGGTTGAGTCCAAATTTACGCGATGACATAGCTGTTTCGGGTTCCAAAGGGTGTGGAACGAATAGACGTGTTGGTGTACGCCGAACGGCGCGCATCCTACCATCGGCCCTGCACTCTGCGTACAGCAAGCCAGGAAAAACCGGGCATTTGGCAGCGAAAGCGTCGGTAAGTTCTTTACTTATAGCTTGTAGCTTAGAACTTATCGCTGCGTAGCCCTATAATGCGCGCCGGTTTTTGGGGTAATGGTCATGAGTACAGAAGATCCACGGTTTGCCGGCGTCGCCCGCTTGTATGGCATTGAAGGCCTGGAACGCTTGAAAGCGGCCCATGTGGCCATCGTCGGCGTGGGCGGTGTCGGCTCGTGGGCCGCTGAAGCCATGGCCCGTTGTGGGGTGGGCGAGATTTCGCTGTTTGACCTGGACGACGTGTGCGTCAGCAACAGCAACCGTCAGTTGCACGCCCTGGACAGCACGGTGGGCAAGCCCAAGGTCGAAGTGATGGCCGAACGCCTGCGTGCGATCAACCCCGATTGCACGGTGCACGCGGTGGCGGACTTCGTAACCCGCGACACCATGGCCGAGTACATCACGCCGACCATCGACTGCGTGATTGACTGCATCGACGCGGTCAACGCCAAGGCGGCGCTGATTGCCTGGTGCAAGCGCCGCAAGATCCAGATCATCACCACCGGCGGCGCCGGCGGGCAAATTGACCCGACGCTGATCCAGGTGTGCGACCTGAACCGCACCTTCAACGACCCGCTGGCCTCGAAAGTGCGCTCCACCTTGCGCCGCGACTACGGGTTCTCGCGCACCGTGACCCGGCACTACAGCGTGCCTTGCGTGTTCTCCACCGAACAACTGCGCTATCCCAAGCCCGATGGCAGCATCTGTTTGCAAAAGAGTTTTGTCGGTGATGGCGTCAAGCTGGACTGCGCCGGCGGGTTTGGCGCGGTGATGATGGTGACGGCAACTTTTGGCATGGTCGCGGCGACCAAGGCGGTGGACAAGATTGTGGCTGGGGTGCGCAGGCCGTCCGAGCGGGTCAAGCCCGCCTGAATCTCACGGCTGGACATCCATCACAGTGTGGGAGCAGGCAAGCCAGCTCCCACATTCAGTTTTGTGTTTGGCTCAATTGGCGCATGCGCTGCAGGACCGCATTCAGGCCATTACTGCGCGACGGCGACAATTGACGGGAAAGCCCCAACTGGTTGAACCAGTCGGGCAGGTCGACTGCCTGTAACGCCTCCGCCGACAGACCATTGACCCGCGCCAGCAGCAATGCCACCAACCCGCGAATCAAGCGTGCATCACTGCTGGCGGCAAACTGCCAATGGTCGTCGCGCAAGCATCCCACCAGCCACACCAGGCTTTCACAGCCCTGCACCAGGTTGGCGTCGACCTTGTCCTCAGCCGCCAACGCCGGCAGCCGCTCGCCCCATTGCATCAACAAGCGCGCGCGTTGCTCCCAGCTGCCGACGGCCTGAAAGGCCTGCAACGCGACACGTGCATCTGCGGGCAGGCTCATCGCAGCATGTCCAGGGCCTGATCCAGCGCTTCAAAGAAACGCTCCAGATCATCGGAGTCGTTGTACAACGCCAGGGAAACCCGGATCGCCCCCGACAGATGCAGGCTCTTGAGCAAAGGCATCGCACAGTGATGACCGGCGCGTACCGCGATGCCCTGCTCGGTCAGCAGGTGGGCGAGGTCGGCGTTATGCACGCCCTCTACCACAAAGCTGGCCAGGGCGACTTGCGGCGAGCCCAGCAGATGGACGCCCTTGCGTGCCTGTAGGCCGCGCAAGAGGTAGTCGTGCAGTGCCGCTTCGTGGGCGATCACCGCCTGTTGATCCAGGGAGTTGAGGTAATCCAGGGTCGCCCCCAGGCCAATCACCCCGGCAATTGGTGGCGTACCCGCCTCGAAACCCAGGGGCGCCGGGCGGAAGCTGGCGCTGTGGTAGTCCGCCTGCTGCACCATCTCGCCGCCAAACTGCCAGTGGCGCAGCCGATGCAGGGCTTCGGTGCGGCCGTAAAGCACGCCGACGCCGTCCGGACCATAAAGTTTGTGGCTGGAAAATACGTAGAAGTCGCAGCCCAGGGCCTGCACGTCATGGCGGCCGTGGACGATGCCCTGGGCGCCATCCACCACGGTCAAGGCGTCGTGGGCCTTGGCCAGTGCCAGCAACTGCGGCAACGGCTGCCAGACGCCCAGCACGTTGGACAACTGGCTCACCGCCAGCAGGCGGGTGCGTGGGCCGATCATCGTGGCGGCGGCTTGCAGGTCGATCAAACCCTCATCGTCGAGGGGCAGCACCACCAGCGTGAGCTCGCGGCGTTTGGCCAGTTGCTGCCAGGGCAGCAGGTTGGCGTGATGTTCCAGGGCGCTGATGACAAGCTCATCGCCCGGGTTGAAAAGGTGCTCCAGGCCATAGGCCAGGAGGTTCAGCGCAGACGTCGCGCCGTGGGTAAAGATGATCTGCCCGCTGTCACCGACGTTGAGCCATTGCGCCACTTTGCTGCGACTGTCCTCGAACGCCTGGGTCGCATGGGCGCCTGGCAAATGCTGGGCACGGTGCACATTGGCCGCGCCATTGGCGTAGTAATGGCCAAGGGCGTCCAGCAGGGCTTGAGGTTTTTGCGTGGTAGCGGCGTTGTCCAGATAGGTCTGGTCTTGCCGTTGCAAGGTAGCGATGGCCGGGAAATCGGCGCGCCAGGGCGAGGGCACAAGCATGGGTTCAAGACTCATATGAACCGGCCGTGCTGCAAGGCACGGCCGGCTCCGGTGGCATCGAGTCGCTGCTTAGTTGTGAGCGTGCAGCGCTGCGTTCAGTTCGATGGCCGACTTGTGGGTTTTGCACTCCACGGCACCGGTCTCGGAGTTACGGCGGAACAGCAGGTCCGGCTGGCCAGCCAGTTCACGGGCCTTGACCACCTTGACCAGTTGGTTCTGCTCATCGAGCAGCGCCACTTTAGTGCCGGCAGTCACGTACAGGCCCGATTCCACGGTGTTGCGGTCGCCCAATGGGATACCGATACCGGCGTTGGCGCCGATCAGGCAGCCTTCGCCCACTTTGATCACGATGTTGCCGCCGCCCGACAGGGTGCCCATGGTGGAGCAACCGCCGCCCAGGTCCGACCCCTTGCCGACGAAGACGCCAGCCGATACACGGCCTTCAATCATGCCCGGGCCTTCGGTGCCCGCATTGAAGTTGATGAAGCCTTCGTGCATCACGGTGGTGCCTTCGCCCACATAGGCACCCAGGCGCAGACGTGCGGCATCGGCGATACGCACGCCGGCCGGGACCACGTAGTCGGTCATTTTCGGGAACTTGTCCACCGAGAACACTTCCAGCAGCTCGCCACGCAGGCGCGCTTCCAGTTGGCGCTCGGCCAGTTCGCCGATGTCGATCGCACCCTGGCTGGTCCAGGCTACGTTCGGCAGTTGCGGGAACACACCCGCCAGGCTCAGGCCATGGGGCTTGACCAGGCGGTGGGAGAGCAGATGCAGCTTGAGGTAGGCCTCAGGGGTGGAGGTCAGTGCGGCATCTTCGGCCAACAACGTGGCGACCAGCGGCTTGTGGCTTTCGGCCAGGCGGGTCAGCAGGGCGGCCTGGGTGGCATCTACATTTTTCAGTGCATCAGCCAGTTGCGAGGCTTGGGCAATGGTGAAGGTGATCGCCTGGTTGCCTTCGGTGTAGCCAAGGATCGGCGCGATGGCAGCGACGATTTCGGCCGAAGGGTTGAGCAATGGCTGCGCGTAAAACACTTCCAGCCAAGCACCTTGGCGGTTCTGGGTGCCGACGCCGAAGCCCAGGCTGAACAGGGAATTGGACATGCTGTTACCTCTACAAAAATGAAGTGGCTGGCCTACTTGAGGGCCGCCGAATAACTATCTGGCTTGAAGCCAATCAGGGTTCTGTCACCGAGATCGAGCACTGGGCGCTTGATCATCGAGGGTTGTGCGAGCATCAGTTCAACGGCTTTCGCCTGGTCGAGATCGGCTTTGCGTTCGTCTTCGAGTTTGCGAAAGGTCGTGCCTGCACGGTTCAAAACCACCTGCCAACCGTGCTCATTGCACCATTGGGTCAAGTGTTCGCGGTCGATACCGGCCGTCTTGTAGTCATGAAACTCATAGCTGATGGCATTTTCATCGAGCCAGGTACGGGCCTTTTTCATGGTGTCGCAGGCTTTGATGCCAAAAAGGTGCAATGTTTTGCTTGAATCGGTCAAGGAACTGCCCCCTTTGGGCTGCTGGAAACAAACGATCACGGATTATGCCACGACAAAACAGTTTGGGTGCCGCTCGTCACTCCTTACGGTACGAGGTGCGACTTATGTGCAAAAGCCCGGCAACAGCATAGGCAGCTAATATGGCACTTCAAAGGCGCGTTGTTGCCTCAAGTGTGTCATTGCAAGTCGATTGTCCAGGAACCCCGCTTTATGCAAACCGCCTACACCGTTCTTATCCTGCTGATGCTGGTCAGCGTTTCGCGTCTGGTCGGGCGTGTGATCCCTTTGCCGTTGCCGTTGGTGCAGATTGGCGCTGGTGCCTTGCTGGCGTGGCCGACCCTGGGGCTGCATGTGGCGTTGGACCCTGAATTGTTTCTGTTTCTGTTCCTGCCGCCGTTGCTGTTCTCCGATGGCTGGCGCATGCCCAAGCGTGAGCTGTGGCGCCTGCGTGGGCCGATCCTGACGTTGGCCGTGGGGCTGGTGCTGTTTACCGTGGTGGGCGCCGGGTACTTTATCCACTGGTTGTTGCCGAGCATTCCCTTGCCGGTGGCTTTCGCCCTGGCGGCAGTGTTGTCGCCGACGGATGCGGTGGCGGTGTCGGCGATTTCCCAGAACCGCTTGCCCACGCCTTTGATGCACATGCTTCAGGGCGAGGCCTTGATGAATGATGCGTCGGGCCTGGTGACCTTCAAGTTCGCCCTGGTGGCCGCGTTGACCGGGGTATTTTCCCTGGCCGATGCCAGCCTGACATTTGTGCTGGTGGCGGTCGGTGGCCTGGCCATTGGCGTAGCCTTGAGCTGGCTGGTGGGGCGCCTGCGGGCCTGGATGATTGCCCGGGGCTGGGATGATCCGGCGACCCATGTGGTGTTTATGTTGCTGCTGCCGTTTGCGGCGTATGTGTTGGCTGAACGCCTGGGCGCCTCGGGGATTCTCTCGGCCGTGGCGGCGGGCATGATGCAGAGCTGGCTGGACCTGCTGCCACGCCAAACCAGTACACGCTTGCTCAATCGCAGTGTCTGGTCGTTGCTGGAGTTTGCCTTCAACGGTTTGATCTTCCTGCTGCTGGGCCTGCAGTTGCCGGACATCATCAAGGCGGTGACCAGCCACGAAGCCACGCTGTGGCCGACCTTGTTCTATCGCTGCCTGGACGTGATCGCGATCTTCCTGGTGTTGTTGGTGTTGCGGTTTATCTGGGTACAGAGCATTTGGCGTCTGTCCGGTCTGCTGCGTCGCCTGCGCGGTAAAAGTGAGCTGACACTGGTGCCCACCGCGCGGTCCTGCTGGCTGTTGACGGTTGGCGGGGTACGCGGGGCGGTGACCCTGGCCGGTGTGATGTCAGTACCGTTGCTGATGGCGCCTGGCCAGGCGTTTCCCGAGCGCGACCTGCTGATCTTCATTGCCGCCGGGGTAATCCTTTTGTCATTGGTCGCCGCCTGTATCGCCTTGCCCTTGTTGTTGCGGGGGATCGAGAAGAGCCCGGATGACAAGCGGCGCGGCGAGGTGCGTGATGCCTGGAAGAAAACCGCCGAAGCCGCGATTCATGCCCTGGAAGCAGAGGAGGCCGCCGACGCGGCGCCCCTGGATGCGGCCCAGGCTGCACTGGCGGCAGAGCTCAAGGCACGGATCATGTCGGAATATCGCCATCAACTGGAGGTGTTCAATGACTCGGCCGAAGCCCAGGCGCTGGCGCTGCAGATGGATCATCTGGAGCGCAAGTTACGGCTCAAGGCCCTGCGCGCGCAGCGATTGGAGCTGTATAGCCTGAGCCGTCACCACCAGATTGGCGATGACGTGCTGCGCGAAGTGCTGGCTGACCTGGATATGAGTGAGGCCAACCTGGGGACCCAGAAATAGCCGAGTGGGCTGACTTACCCCTGTTGCCCTTGCGCGATCTCAACGCGCAGGCCGCTCCCGGGCGGGAGCGGCCCCTGTCATCAACGACGACGCTGGATGAAGTTACGCATCCGTTCGGCGGCTTCAACACATTCGGTCAATGGCGCAACCAATGCCAGGCGCACCCGTCCGGCCCCTGGATTGAAGCCATCCACTTCCCGCGACAGGTACGAGCCCGGCACCACGGTCACATGTTCTTCCGCGAACAAATCGCGGCAGAACGCGGCATCGTCGCCCTCGACGTTCGGCCATAGGTAGAAGCCCCCATCGGGGTTTTGCACGTCGAGTACCGGCTTGAGAATCGCCAGTACGGCGTCGAATTTTTCCCGATACAGGTCACGATTGGCCTGTACATGAGCCTCGTCCTGCCACGCGGCGATGCTTGCCAGCTGGGTTTGCACCGGCATCGCGCAGCCGTGGTAAGTGCGGTACAGCAGGAAGGCCTTGAGGATTTCCGCATCTCCGGCCACAAACCCCGAGCGCAGGCCCGGCAGGTTGGAGCGCTTGGACAGGCTATGGAACACCACGCAGCGCTTGAAGTCCTGGCGGCCCAGCTCGACGCAGGCGCTGAGCAGGCCTGGCGGCGGAGTTTGCTCGTCGAAGTACAGCTCGCTGTAGCACTCGTCGGCGGCGATCACGAAGTCGTACTGGTCGGCCAGGGCAATCAGTTTTTTCAGGGTGTCGACCGGGATCAGTGCGCCGGTCGGGTTGCCGGGGGAGCACAGGAACAGGATCTGGCAACGTTTCCAGATATCGGCTGAGACCGCGTCGAAATCCGGGTTGAAGCCGTTTTCATCCAGGCACGGCAGGTAGTGCGGCTTGGCCCCGGCGAGGAACGCTGCGCCTTCGTAGATCTGGTAGAACGGGTTTGGGCTGACCACCAGGGCATCGTCACCCCGGTTGACCACGGTCTGGGTGAAGGCGAACAGGGCTTCGCGGGTGCCATTGACCGGCAGGATATTGCGCGCCGGGTCCAGCCAGCCCTTGGGCACGTCGAAACGCCGTTCGCACCAGGTGGCAATGGCCTCGCGCAACGCGGGGATCCCCAGGGTAGTGGGGTATACCGCCATCTGATCCAGATTGTTGGCCAGGGCCTGGGCAACAAAATCCGGGGACTTGTGCTTGGGTTCACCAATGGACAGGGCAATCGGGCGCTTGTCCGGGTTTGGTGTGACGCTGCCCAGCAGGGCACGCAATTTCTCGAACGGGTAGGGTTGCAGTTGGTTCAGGGCGTTGTTCATCGGGGCCTCTATCGTTGAGCGCGGCCCTGTGGGAGCTGGCTTGCCTGCGATGGCATCGCCTCGGTGTACCAGATACACCGCGCCGCCCGCATCGCAGGCAAGCCAGCCCCTACAAGGTCCACGTCCACAGGGAAATTAAATTCAACTCAAATGGTTATTCTGGACAACTCCGCGCCAGGCTCCTGATTCACGCTCAATTGCGCGACGATGGCGTCCTGCAAGCGGCGGCACAGTTCAGGGTCGGACAGTGGCTGGTTGTCGGCATCGGTAATAAAAAACACGTCTTCGACCCGCTCGCCCAGGGTGGCAATCTTGGCGTTCTGCAACGACAGGTCAAACTCCAGGAAAATCCCGCCGATCCGCGCCAGCAGGCCAGGGCGATCGGGGGCGCTGAGCTCGAGTACCGTCACCGGGCGCTGGGCATCGTTGTGGATCGTCACCTCAGGCGCAAAGGCGAAGTGCTTGAGCTGGCGCGGTACCCGGCGCTGGATGATGGTCGGGTAGTCGTCCGGGTTGCGCAGGGCCTCGGTCAGGCCCTCGCGGATCTTCTTCACGCGTTCGGGGTTGTCGCCGATGGACTCGCCTTCGGTGTCGAGCACGATATAGGTGTCGAGGGTGAACTGGCTGCTGGAGGTAATGACCCGCGCGTCATGGATGTTCAGGTTCAACTGGTCCATTGCGGCCACGGTCACGGCGAAGAAGTCATGCTGGTCCGGCGCATAGATAAAGATCTGCGTGCCGCCTTCGAATTCGCGCTGGGTGGTTTCCTTGATCAGCACCAATGGGCCGCCGTCGGCCGGCTGCTGCAGGATCGCGTCGGTATGCCACGCCACGTCGCCTGCGGTGTGGCGCAGGAAGTAATCATCTCCCAACTGCGACCAGAGTTGCTCGACATCGTCCGGGTCGTTGCCGCCGCGCACCAGGATATCCAGGGCTGCGTTCTGGGTGCGGCGGATCTGCTCTTCGCGGTCCACCGGGTTCTCCAGGCCGCGGCGCAAGGCGCGCTTGGTCTCGGTGTAGAGCTGGCGCAACAGACTGGCGCGCCACGAGTTCCACAAGGTCGGGTTGGTGGCGTTGATGTCGGAGACGGTCAGCACGTACAGGTAGTCGAGACGGGTTTCGTCGCCGACGATCTGCGCAAAGTCATGGATTACCTGCGGGTCGGACAAGTCCTTGCGCTGGGCGGTGGTGGACATCACCAGGTGGTTCTGCACCAGCCAGACGATCAGGCGGCTGTCCCACTGCGGCAACTGGTGGCGCTGGCAGAAGGCTTCGGCATCCACTGCGCCGATTTCCGAGTGGTCACCATGCCGGCCCTTGCCGATATCGTGATACAGGCCGGCCAGGTAGATCAGTTCAGGCTTGGGCAACTTGGCCATTAGCTTACTGGCCAGCGGGAATTTCTCTGACACCTGGGTGTATTGCAGCTTACGCAGGTGTTTGATCAGGTTCAGGGTGTGGGCGTCGACCGTATAGATATGGAACAGGTCGTGTTGCATCTGCCCGACAATAAAGCCGAACTCCGGCAGATAGCGCCCGAGGATGCCGTAGCGGTTCATGCGCCGCAGGTTGCGGTGAATGCCGACCTTGCACTTGAACAGCTCGATAAACAGGCTGGTGTTGCGGATGTCGTGGCGGAATTCGTCGTCGATCAGGTGACGGTTTTCCCGCAGCAAGCGGATGGTATCGGCGCGCACGCCCTTGATTTCCGGTTGCTGGGCCATCAGCACGAAGATTTCCAGCATGGCAAACGGCGTGCGTTTGAACACGTTGTCGTTACGTGCCTCGATATAGCCATCGTGCAGTTGGAAGCGGGCGTTGATCGGTTGCGGCGGCGCTTCGTCTTCGGGGGCCAGGATTACTTCTTCGAAGTGCTGGATGATCAGGTCGCTGAGCTGGGCGATGCTCATGACCACCCGGTAGTACTGCTGCATGAAGCTTTCGATGCTGGTCTTCGCGTCTTCGCCCTCGAAGCCCAGCAGGGTGGCGATGGAGCGCTGGTGGTCGAACAGCAGGCGGTCTTCGGAGCGTCCGGCCAGCATGTGCAGGGCGTAGCGCACCTTCCACAAGAACTCCTGGGACGAGGCCAGCAGGGCGTTTTCGCTCTCCACCAAAAAGCCTTCGCCGGCCAGGGCCCGCAGGTTCAGGGTGCCGTACTGGCGACGGGCGACCCACAAAATGGTCTGGATATCCCGCAGCCCGCCGGGCGAGCCCTTGACGTTGGGTTCCAGGTTGTATTCGGTGTCGTTGTACTTGTGATGCCGGGCTTTCTGCTCGGCGCGCTTGGCCAGGAAGAACTCCTTGCTTGGCCACATATGCGCAGTGCTGGTGACTTCCAGCATGCGTTGGCGCAGACGCTCGGGGCCGCAGATGGTGCGGCTTTCCATCAGGTTGGTGACCACGGTCAGGTCGGCGCGGGCTTCTTCGGCGCATTCAGCCACCGAACGCACGCTTTGGCCGACTTCCAGGCCGATATCCCACAACAGCGTCAGAAAACGCTCGATGGAGTCACGAAAGATCTCATGGTCGGCGCTGTCCAGCAGGATCAGCAGGTCGATATCGGAGTAGGGGTGCAGTTCGCCACGGCCGTAGCCGCCGACGGCCACCAGGGCGATATCGGCGTCCTCGCTCCAATCAAACTGCTCCCAGGCCTTTTGCAGGATGTTATCGACGAACCAGGCGCGATCCTCGATCAGCCGGCGAATCTCCCGGCCGCTGCGAAAGCGCTCGTCGAGCACCTCGCGGGCCTGGCGGATGGCCTTCTTGAAGGCTGCTATGGGGCTGGCCTTCAGCGCCAGTTCCGCCTGGAACTGGCCACGGTCGAAGAGTTCGGGATCCACCTGGGGCATTGATCGGCTTTCCTTTCTATCTAGGTGTAGGTCACAACATTGCTATCTGGAAAGCCCGCTGCAAGCATCAGGCCGAAACGCGGGGAATCGTGTCGTCGGCGCGCAGGGTGAAGATCTCATAGCCCGTCTCGGTGACCAGCAGGGTGTGTTCCCACTGCGCCGAGAGCTTGCGGTCCTTGGTGATGGCCGTCCAGCCGTCGCCCAGCACCTTGGTGTCGGCCTTGCCCTGGTTGATCATCGGTTCGATGGTAAACGTCATGCCTGCCTTGAGCTCCATGCCGGTGCCGGCACGGCCGTAGTGCAGGATCTGTGGCTCTTCGTGGAACACTTTACCGATGCCGTGGCCGCAGAATTCACGGACTACCGAGAAGCCGTTCTTTTCCGCGTGCTTCTGGATCACTTCACCGATGTCGCCCAGGCGGCAGCCCGGCTTGACCAGCTCAATGGCCTTGTACATGCATTCCTGGGTGACCTGGGACAGACGCTCAGCCCACACCGGCACGTTGCCGACATGGAACATACGGCTGGTGTCGCCGTGATAGCCGTCCTTGATCACGGTGACGTCGATGTTCAGCGTGTCACCGTCCTTGAGCGGCTTGTCGCCAGGGATGCCGTGGCAGACCACGTGGTTGATCGAGGTGCAGATCGACTTGGGGAAGCCTTTGTAGTTCAGCGGCGCGGGGATGGCTTTCTGCACGTCGACAATATAGTCATGGCAGATGCGGTCCAGGGCTTCGGTGGTGACGCCGGGCTTGACGTGTTCGGCAATCATTTCCAGTACGTCGGCCGCCAGTTTGCCGGCAACGCGCATACCTGCGATGTCTTCGGCGGTTTTCAGGGTAACGGTCATACAGGCTCTCTCTAGCGCGACGCGCTGAAATCAATACGGTTTACGGGCGTGCGACAAAAAGGTGCAGCGTTCGCACAAGCCCAAAAAACGCGATTCTAACAGACGCAAGGTGTAAACCATGAGTGTCTGGCTATCGCTTCTCTCTATAAGGTGTGGGTATTTTCACCCGATTCAATGGCTTGGGTGGCGCTGGCGGCAAGCAAGTGCGATTGCGGGTTTCGTTTTTGCCGATGCTGTGGTATAAAATGCGCCGCTTTCCGGGGATACCCCGCAAAGCTTAAATCCACACACGTGTCGACACGATGACCTGGGTGCCGGAGGCCTTGAAGCCGCTGGTTGGTCATTGGGATACGTGGAGGCCAAACCCGACTTATTAAGGAACTATCATGTCCCAAGTCAACATGCGCGATATGCTGAAGGCCGGTGTGCACTTCGGTCACCAGACCCGTTACTGGAACCCGAAAATGGGTAAATACATTTTCGGCGCGCGTAACAAGATCCACATTATCAACCTTGAAAAAACCCTGCCAATGTTCAACGAAGCTCTGACTTTCGTAGAGCGCCTGGCCCAGGGCAAAAACAAGATTCTGTTCGTCGGCACCAAGCGTTCCGCTGGCAAGATCGTTGCTGAAGAAGCAGCACGTTGCGGTTCGCCGTACGTCGATCACCGCTGGTTGGGCGGCATGCTGACCAACTTCAAAACCATCCGTGCTTCCATCAAGCGTCTGCGTGACCTTGAAGTGCAAGCCGAAGACGGTACTTTCGCCAAGCTGACCAAGAAAGAAGCGCTGATGCGCTCCCGTGACCTGGAAAAGCTCGATCGTTCCCTGGGTGGTATCAAGGACATGGGCGGTCTGCCTGACGCACTGTTCGTTATCGACGTTGATCACGAGCGCATCGCGATCACCGAAGCCAACAAGCTGGGTATCCCGGTTATCGGCGTAGTCGATACCAACAGCAGCCCGGAAGGCGTTGACTACATCATCCCAGGCAACGATGACGCAATCCGCGCTATCCAGCTGTACATGGGTTCGATGGCTGACGCTGTAATCCGTGGCCGCAACAATGTTGGCGGCGGCACCGTAGAGTTCGCTGCTGAAGAAGCACCGGTCGCTGCAGCTGAGTAATTGACGCCCTGGCGTTGACTCAGTAAGCAAAAAGGGGGCTTGGCCCCCTTTTTGCCACCTCGAAAACCATTTGTGAGCGGCACAGCTACAGCATCTGTAACGTGCAGCGGTTAACAAGGGTGGTTCGGGAAGAATTGAACGCCCGTACAAGTCGGGTGGAATGGTTGAAAACCTATCCAAGAGGAATTTGAAAATGGCAGCAATTACTGCAGCGTTGGTTAAAGAACTGCGTGAGCGTACTGGCGAAGGCATGATGGATTGCAAGAAAGCCCTGGAAAAGGCTGACGGCGACATCGAAAAAGCCATTGATGACATGCGTGCTTCGGGCGCGATCAAGGCTGCCAAGAAAGCAGGCAACGTCGCTGCTGAAGGCGCTATCGCTCTGAAGGAAGACGGTAAATCTGCCGTTCTGCTGGAAGTGAACTCGCAGACCGACTTCCTGGCTCTGCAGGACGACTTCAAGGCATTTGTTGCTGCTAGCGTTGAAAAAGCGTTCGCCGACAAACTGACTGACGCCGCTCCGCTGATCGCCGCTCAAGAAGCTGATCGTCTGGTACTGGTCGGCAAGGTTGGCGAAAACGTCAACATCCGTCGTCTGGTGCGCGTTGAAGGTGATGTTGTCGGTGGTTACCTGCACGGCAACAAGATCGGTGTTGCAGTTGTCCTCAAGGGCGGCAACGTTGAACTGGCCAAAGACATCGCTATGCACGTAGCGGCCAGCAACCCTGAGTTCCTGCTGCCTTCGGAAGTTTCTGCCGAAGCGATCGAGCGCGAAAAAGCTGTGTTCCTGCAGCTGAACGAAGAAAAAATCAAAGGCAAGCCAGAAAACATTGTTGAGAACATGGTCAAAGGCCGTATCAGCAAGTTCCTGGCCGAAGCAAGCCTGGTTGAGCAGGCGTTCGTCAAGAACCCTGAAATCAAGGTTGGCGAGCTGGCCAAGAAAGCCGGTGCTGAAATCGTTTCCTTCACCTACTTCAAAGTAGGCGACGGCATCGAGAAGCCGGTCGACAACTTCGCTGAAGAAGTTGCTGCCCAGCTGGCTGCCGCTAAGCAATAAGACAGTTTTCAACTGTCGCCCAAGAGAGGCTGCCCGCTCACGCGCGCAGCCTCTTTTCAAATGGGATGCTCAATTTTATTTGGCTTCCCTTTGGAACTGGCTTACAAAGCCGTGTTCCGATGGCGCTGTGACAGCGTCCAGCTAGAGTGAACGCAAGCCGTAAACGGCTCGCCAAGAATTTTTTAAAAATACGCCGCAGGAGAGATTCGCAATGGCTCAGCAGGGCAGTGGTTATCAGGCTCGCTATAAACGCATTCTACTCAAGCTTAGCGGCGAGGCCCTGATGGGCTCGGAAGAGTTCGGGATCGATCCCAAGGTGCTTGACCGCATGGCGCTGGAAGTCGGCCAACTGGTCGGTATCGGCGTCCAGGTCGGCCTGGTGATCGGTGGTGGCAACCTGTTCCGTGGCGCCGCGCTCAGTGCTGCTGGCATGGATCGGGTCACTGGCGACCACATGGGCATGCTGGCCACTGTGATGAACGCCCTGGCCATGCGCGACGCCCTGGAGCGTGCCAACATCTCGGCCATCGTGATGTCGGCCATTTCCATGGTGGGTGTGACCGATCATTATGATCGCCGCAAAGCCATGCGCCACCTGAATGCCAAAGAGGTGGTGATTTTTGCCGCCGGTACCGGCAACCCGTTCTTCACCACCGACTCGGCTGCCTGCCTGCGTGCCATCGAAATTGATGCCGACGTAGTGCTCAAGGCCACCAAGGTCGATGGTGTCTACACTGCCGATCCATTCAAAGACCCGCATGCCGAGAAGTTCGATCATCTGACTTATGATGAAGTGCTGGATCGCAAGCTGGGTGTGATGGACCTGACGGCAATCTGCCTGTGCCGCGACCATAAGATGCCGCTGCGCGTATTTAACATGAACAAGCCCGGCGCCCTGCTGAATATCGTACACGGCGGCGCAGAAGGGACTCTGATCGAGGAAGGCCAACAATGATCAATGAAATCAAGAAAGACGCCCAAGCGCGTATGCAAAAATCCCTGGAGTCTCTGAACCACGCGTTTGGCCAGATTCGTACCGGCAAGGCCCACCCAAGCATCCTGGGCAGCGTGATGGTGCCTTACTACGGCTCCGACACCCCGCTGAGCGGCGTGGCCAACGTGACCGTAAAAGACTCGCGCACCCTGCAGGTCGTGGCCTTCGAGCGCAACATGCTCGCTGCCGTCGACAAGGCTATCCAGAGCGCTGGCCTGAACCTCAACCCGACCAACCTGGGTGAGTTGCTGCTGATCTCCATGCCGGCCCTGACCGAAGAAACCCGCAAGGGCTTCACCAAGCAGGCGCGCAGCGCAGCTGAAGATGCTCGTGTTGCCGTGCGCAACATCCGTCGCGATGCCTTGGGTGACCTGAAGAAGCTGGTCAAGGACAAAGAAATCAGCGAAGACGAAGAGCGTCGTGCAATCGCCGATATCGATAAGTTGACCAAGGAATCCGAGGCCCTGATCACCAAGGCCACGGAAGAGAAAGAAAAGGACCTGATGGCCGTATAAGGGGTCAGGACGCCTTCATGGAAAAGACCAAGCAGACTGTGCCCTCTGTGGTGCCGCGCCATGTCGCGATCATCATGGATGGGAATAATCGCTGGGCGAAAAAACGCTTTATGCCGGGTGTCGCCGGGCATAAAGCGGGTGTCGATGCGGTACGGGCCGTGATCGAGGTGTGTGCCGAGGCCAAGGTCGAGGTGCTGACCTTGTTTGCCTTCTCCAGTGAAAACTGGCAGCGCCCGGCCGAAGAGGTCAGCGCCTTGATGGACCTGTTCTTCAAGGCCTTGCGTCGTGAGGCCAAGCGTCTGAACGACAACAACATCAGCCTGCGTATCATCGGCGATCGCTCGCGGTTCCATCCGGAACTGCAGACGGCCATGCGTGAGGCTGAGGCTATCACTGCTGGCAGCAACCGCTTCGTCCTGCAAATCGCCGCCAACTATGGCGGGCAGTGGGACATTGCTCAGGCCGCCCAGCGCCTGGCGCGTGAAGTGCAGGCCGGTCATCTGCGGCCGGAAGACATCACGCCCGAGTTGTTGCAAACCTGTCTAGTGACCGGCGACCTGCCGTTGCCGGACCTGTGCATCCGTACTGGTGGCGAGCACCGCATCAGCAACTTCCTGTTGTGGCAGTTGGCCTATACCGAGCTGTACTTCTCCGACCTGTTCTGGCCGGACTTCAAACACGATGCCATGCGTAATGCGCTGGCCGATTTCGCTTCCCGTCAGCGTCGCTTCGGTAAAACGAGCGAGCAGATCGAAGCTGGAGCCCGGGTTTAATGCTTAAACAACGAATCATCACGGCACTGATCCTGCTGCCGATCGCCCTGTGCGGGTTTTTCCTGCTCGAAGGCGCAGGCTTTGCGCTGTTCATTGGTCTGGTCGTGACCCTGGGCGCCTGGGAATGGGCGCGCCTGGCAGGGTTTGCCGAACAACTGCCGCGGGTGGTGTACGCCGCCGTTGTCGCGTTGTTGCTGTTCCTGATGTACATCCTGCCGGATGTCGCACCCTGGGTGCTCGGGGCGGCGGTGCTGTGGTGGGCGTTGGCGACATTCCTCGTATTGACCTATCCGCGGACCAGCAGCAAGTGGTCCAGCGTCGCCTGCAAGCTGGTGATCGGCCTGCTGATCCTGCTGCCGGCCTGGCAGGGCCTGGTCTATATCAAGCATATGGCCCTGGGCAACTGGTTGATCATGGCGGTGATGGTCCTGGTCTGGGGCGCGGATATCGGTGCGTACTTCTCCGGCCGTGCCTTTGGCAAGCGCAAGCTGGCCCCGGCGGTCAGCCCCGGCAAGAGCTGGGAAGGGGTATACGGCGGGCTGGCCCTGACGTTGTTGATTACCCTGGTTGTTGGCGTTATGCGTGATTGGGGGGGCAAACAAATCCTCCTGGCCCTGATGGGCGCGGCGGTGGTCGTACTGATCTCGGTGGTCGGCGACCTCACCGAAAGCATGTTCAAGCGCCAGGCTGGCATCAAGGACAGCAGTAACCTGCTGCCGGGCCATGGCGGTGTGCTGGACCGCATCGACAGCCTGACGGCGGCGATCCCGGTGTTTGCCGTATTGTTGTGGATGGCCGCTTCGTGAGCCGCCTGCAGCAGGTAACCGTGCTGGGGGCAACCGGCTCGGTCGGATTGAGCACGCTGGATGTGATTGCCCGTCACCCTGAGCGCTACCAGGTATTTGCCCTGACCGGCTTCAGTCGCTTGAGCGAGCTGTTGGCGCTGTGCGTGCGGCACCGGCCGCAGTTCGCAGTCGTGCCGGATGGGACCGCTGCCCGTGGTTTGCAGGACGATCTGCGGGCTGCGGGTCTGTCGACCCAGGTGTTGGTCGGTGAGGAGGGCTTGTGCCAGGTATCCGCTGCCTCTGAAGTGGATACCGTGGTCGCTGCTATTGTCGGCGCCGCGGGTTTGCGTCCAACCCTCGCAGCGGTGGATGCTGGCAAAAAGATCCTGTTGGCCAATAAAGAAGCGCTGGTCATGTCCGGCGCGCTGTTTATGCAGGCCGTGCGCAAGAGCGCAGCGGTACTGTTACCGCTGGACAGCGAACACAACGCGATTTTTCAGTGCATGCCGGGCGATTTTGCCCGCGGCCTGAGTCAGGTCGGCGTACGGCGTATCCTGCTGACAGCCTCTGGCGGCCCGTTCCGTCAGACGCCGCTGGCCGAGCTGGAGCACGTCTCTCCCGATCAGGCTTGCGCTCATCCCAATTGGTCGATGGGGCGCAAGATCTCGGTGGATTCGGCCAGCATGATGAACAAGGGCCTGGAACTGATCGAAGCCTGCTGGTTGTTTGATGCCCGCGCCGATCAGGTCGAAGTGGTGATTCATCCGCAAAGCGTGATTCATTCCCTGGTCGACTACGTGGATGGCTCGGTGCTGGCCCAGTTGGGTAACCCGGACATGCGCACGCCGATTGCCAATGCCCTGGCATGGCCAGAGCGGATTGACTCGGGTGTGGCGCCCCTGGACCTGTTTGCTATTGCCCGCCTGGATTTCGAAGCACCGGATGATCAGCGCTTCCCTTGCCTGCGCCTGGCACGTGAGGCGGCAGAGGCGGGCAACAGCGCTCCGGCGATGCTCAATGCGGCGAATGAGGTCGCGGTTGCTGCGTTTCTTGATCGGCGCATCCGCTTTCCACAGATCGCGAGTATCATCGAGGAAATTTTGAGCCTTGAGCCGGTGGTTGCCGTGAATGATTTGGGCGCCGTGTTCGAGGCGGATGCCAAGGCCCGGGTCTTGGCCGAGCAATGGTTGAAACGCCACGCAGGTTAGTCGGCAGGCGCTGGATTGGAATGCGGAGAGATTAGATGAGTGCGCTCTACATGATTATCGGCACCCTGGTTGCTCTGGGTGTGCTGGTCACTTTCCACGAATTCGGTCATTTCTGGGTGGCGCGCCGTTGTGGCGTCAAAGTCCTGCGTTTTTCCGTGGGTTTTGGCATGCCGCTGCTGCGCTGGCACGACCGCAAGGGCACCGAATTCGTGATTGCCGCTATTCCCCTGGGTGGCTACGTCAAGATGCTCGACGAGCGCGAAGGCGAAGTGCCGGCTGATCAGTTGGATCAATCTTTCAATCGCAAGACCGTTCGTCAGCGGATCGCTATCGTGGCTGCCGGCCCGATCGCCAACTTCCTGCTGGCCATGGTGTTCTTCTGGGTCCTGGCAATGCTGGGCAGCCAGCAAGTGCGGCCGGTCATCGGTGCGGTGGAGGCGGGCAGCATCGCCGCCAAGGCCGGTTTGAGCGCCGGGCAGGAAATTGTTGCTATTGATGGCGAGCCTACTACAGGCTGGGGGGCGGTCAATCTGCAGTTGGTTCGCCGCCTGGGTGAGAGCGGCACCGTACAACTGGTGGTGCGCGAGCAGGGCTCCACGGCCGAGACACCGCGCGAGCTGGTCCTGGACAAG
Source organism: Pseudomonas sp. WS 5410 (assembly GCF_012985645.1). Taxonomy (NCBI): domain Bacteria; kingdom Pseudomonadati; phylum Pseudomonadota; class Gammaproteobacteria; order Pseudomonadales; family Pseudomonadaceae; genus Pseudomonas; species Pseudomonas sp. WS 5410. The sequence goes on from NZ_JAAQWS010000009.1 coordinate 60,900, forward strand.
TGGCTCAAGGGCGCTGATGAGCCTGATCCGATCAAGTCCCTCGGCATTCGTCCATGGCGCCCGGCACTGCCGCCGGTGTTGGCTGAGCTCGATCCGAAGGGGCCGGCCCAGGCCGCCGGCCTGAAGACCGGTGATCGTTTGCTGGCCCTGGATGGTCAGGTGCTAGGTGACTGGCAGCAAGTGGTCGATCTGGTTCGTGTACGTCCTGATACGAAAATTGTGCTGAAAGTTGAGCGCGACGGTGCTCAAATCGACGTCCCTGTTACCCTCGCGGTGCGTGGAGAGGCCAAGGCAGCCGGCGGATACCTGGGTGCCGGGGTCAAAGGTGTCGAATGGCCGCCATCGATGGTGCGGGAGGTCAGCTTCGGGCCGTTGGCTGCAATTGGCGAAGGTGCAAGACGCACTTGGACCATGAGTGTGCTGACCCTCGATTCGCTGAAGAAAATGTTGTTCGGCGAGCTCTCGGTAAAAAACTTGAGTGGACCGATAACCATTGCTAAAGTGGCGGGCGCTTCTGCCCAGTCGGGCGTTGCTGATTTCCTGAATTTCCTGGCTTATCTGAGTATTAGCCTAGGAGTTCTGAATTTGTTGCCCATTCCAGTATTGGATGGGGGGCATCTGTTGTTTTATCTCGTCGAGTGGGTGCGTGGTCGCCCCTTGTCGGATCGGGTGCAGGGTTGGGGGATACAGATCGGTATCAGTTTGGTGGTCGGGGTGATGTTGTTAGCCTTGGTCAACGATCTGGGACGTCTGTAACGCTTCGCTGAATTGCGAATCTGCCGCATTTTGCGGCAGTTTGTTTATTGCCAGTTGGAATAAGAAAGGACTTCATGAAACGTCTGCTGCTAACTGCGGTTCTCACCGTATTGATGATCGCCGAAGTTCACGCCGAGTCCTTCACCATCTCCGATATTCGCGTCAACGGCCTCCAGCGGGTTTCCGCGGGTAGCGTCTTTGGCGCCTTGCCGTTGAACGTTGGGGAACAGGCTGACGACCGTCGCCTGGTGGAATCCACTCGTGCGCTGTTCAAAACCGGCTTCTTTCAAGATATCCAACTGGGTCGTGAAGGCAACGTCCTGGTCATCACTGTCGTCGAGCGGCCTTCTGTCGCCAGTATCGAGATCGAAGGTAACAAGGCGATCTCCACTGAAGACTTGATGAAGGGTCTCAAACAGTCCGGCCTGGCCGAAGGCGAGATCTTCCAGCGTGCCACCCTCGAAGGCGTGCGTAACGAGCTGCAACGTCAATACGTTGCCCAGGGCCGTTACTCCGCTTCCGTGGAAACCGAAGTGGTGCCGCAGCCGCGCAACCGTGTCGGCCTGAAGGTCAACATCAACGAAGGCACTGTGGCGGCGATCCAGCACATCAACGTGGTGGGTAACACCAAGTTCGCCGACGACGACCTGATCGACCTGTTCGAACTCAAGACCACCAACTGGCTGTCGTTCTTCAAGAACGACGACAAGTACGCCCGTGAAAAACTCTCCGGTGACCTGGAGCGCCTGCGTTCCTACTACCTGGACCGTGGCTATATCAACATGGATATCGCTTCGACCCAGGTGTCCATTACCCCGGACAAGAAACACGTGTACATCACCGTCAACGTCAACGAAGGCGAGAAGTACCGCGTTCGTGACGTGAAGCTCAGCGGCGACCTGAAAGTGCCTGAAGACCAGGTCAAGTCCCTGCTGCTGGTCCAGAAGGACCAGGTGTTCTCGCGCAAGCTGATGACCACGACTTCCGAGCTGATCACCCGTCGCCTGGGTAACGAAGGCTATACCTTCGCCAACGTCAACGGCGTGCCGACCCCACACGATGATGACCACACTGTGGACATCACCTTTGTCGTCGATCCAGGCAAGCGTGCCTACGTCAACCGCATCAACTTCCGTGGCAACACCAAGTCCGAGGACGAAGTGCTGCGTCGTGAAATGCGTCAGATGGAAGGTGGCTGGGCTTCGACCTACCTGATTGACCAGTCCAAGACCCGTCTTGAGCGCCTGGGCTTCTTCAAGGAAGTCAACGTCGAAACCCCGGCCGTACCGGGTGTGGATGACCAGGTCGACGTGAACTACGCCGTGGAAGAACAAGCCTCCGGCTCGATCACCGCCAGTGTCGGTTTTGCACAGAGTGCAGGCCTGATCCTTGGTGGCTCGATCACCCAGAACAACTTCCTGGGTACTGGTAACAAGGTTTCCATCGGCCTGACCCGCAGTGAATACCAGAGCCGCTACAACTTCGGTTATGTGGACCCCTACTGGACTGCTGATGGTGTGAGCCTGGGCTACAACGCTTTCTACCGCACCACCGACTACAAAGACCTCGACGTCGACGTTGCAAGCTATGCGATCGACAGCCTGGGTGCCGGTGTCAACGTGGGCTACCCGATCAGTGAGACTTCGCGTCTGACCTTCGGCCTGACCGCGCAGCAGGATGAGATCAAGACCGGTGTCTACACCGTGGACGAGATCTTCGACTTCACCCGTCGTGAAGGTGACAAGTTCCTCAACTTCAAGGCCTCGGCCGGTTGGTCCGAGTCTACCCTGAACAAAGGCGTGCTGGCGACCCGTGGTCATTCCCAGAGCCTGACCCTGGAAGCCACCACCCCAGGTAGCGACCTGTCGTTCTTCAAACTCGACTACCGTGGCCAGTTGTTCACGCCGTTGAGCGATAACTACACCATGCGCCTGCACACGGAATTGGGCTATGGTGATGGCTACGGTTCGACCGATGGCCTGCCGTTCTACGAGAACTACTACGCCGGTGGTTTCAACTCGGTACGTGGCTTCAAGGACAGCACCCTGGGTCCGCGTGGTACGCCAAGCCGTGGTGTTGCCGAAACCGGTAACGTCGGCACCGTGCGTGACTCGGACAATGATCCGCTGCCATTCGGTGGTAACGTGCTGATTCAAGGTGGTGCTGAAATTCTGTTCCCGCTGCCGTTCGTCAAGGACCAGCGTTCCCTGCGGACCTCGGTCTTTTGGGATGTGGGTAACGTATTCGACTCCAAGTGCGAGCAGATCCGTAACCCAAGCGGCTTGAAGTCCAACACCCAGTGCAACGACGTCAGCTTGAGCAATCTGGCCAGTTCCGTGGGTGTGGGTGTGACCTGGATTACTGCCCTGGGTCCGCTGAGCTTCGCCTTGGCGATGCCAGTCAAGAAACCGGATAACGCTGAAACCCAGATTTTCCAATTTTCCCTCGGCCAGACGTTCTAAGCGTCCGACCCAAGATAACGACAACGGATTCTGTAGGAGTGCATCGTGCGTAAGTTGACTCAATTGGTTCTTCTGGCAACTGTGCTGGTAGCGACCCCGGCGTTTGCCGAAATGAAAATCGCCGTCCTGAACTATCAGATGGCTCTGCTGGAATCCGATGCGGCCAAGAAGTACGCCGTGGATGCCGAGAAGAAATTTGGTCCGCAACTGACCAAGCTCAAGACCCTGGAAAGCAGCGCCAAGGGCATCCAGGATCGTCTGGTCGCCGGTGGCGATAAAATGCAGCAAGGCGAGCGCGAGCGTCTGGAGCTTGAGTTCAAGCAAAAGGCCCGTGACTATCAGTTCCAGTCCAAGGAGTTGAACGAAGCCAAGGCTGTTGCTGACCGTGAAATGCTCAAGCAACTGAAGCCAAAACTCGACAGCGCCGTGGAAGAAGTCATCAAGAAAGGTGCCTTTGACCTGGTCTTCGAGCGTGGCGCCGTGATTGACGTCAAGCCTCAATACGACATCACCCGCCAGGTGATCGAGCGCATGAACCAGCTGAAGTAAGCCATGACCGCGACTATCAAACTCGGTCAATTGGCCGAGTTCCTGGGGGCTACCTTGCGTGGCTCCCCGGAGAAGGAAATCACTGGGCTAGCCACCTTGCAGGAGGCTGGCCCAGCTCAGTTGAGCTTCCTCGCAAATCCCCAATACCGTAAATACCTGGGCGACAGCCAGGCTGCAGCTGTATTGCTGAAGGCCGCTGACGCCGAGACGTTTGCCGGGGATGCGCTGGTGGTGGCTGACCCTTACGCGGCTTACGCGCGGGTGTCGCACCTGTTCGATCCGAAACCCAAAGCGGCTCCTGGTATCCATCCTTCTGCTGTCATCGCCGATGATGCTCAGGTAGATCCTGCGGCGAGCATCGGGGCGTTTGTGGTGATCGAGAGTGGTGCGCGCATTGGCGCCGGTGTGACTGTCGGAGCCCATTGCTTTATCGGTGCCCGCAGTGAAGTCGGTGCAGGTGGCTGGCTCGCCCCGCGCGTGACCCTGTACCACGATGTGCGTATCGGGCAGCGAGTGGTGATTCAGTCGGGGGCCGTGATCGGCGGCGAAGGCTTTGGCTTCGCCAACGAGAAGGGCATCTGGCAGAAGATCGCCCAGGTCGGCGGTGTGCTGATCGGTGATGATGTGGAGATTGGCGTCAACACTGCCGTCGATCGCGGGGCCCTGGCCGATACCGTGATTGGCAATGGTGTGAAGCTGGACAACCAGATCCAGATCGCCCACAACGTACAGATTGGCGATCACACGGCCATGGCTGCGTGTGTCGGTATCTCTGGCAGCACCAAGATCGGCAAGCATTGCATGCTGGCCGGCGGTGTCGGCTTGGTGGGCCATATTGAAATCTGCGACAACGTATTCATTACCGGCATGACCATGGTGACCCACTCGATTACCGAGCCAGGGGCCTACTCTTCCGGTACAGCGATGCAACCCGCGGCCGAGTGGCGCAAGAGCGCGGCCCGTTTAAGGCAGCTCGACGACATGGCGCGGCGCCTGAAACATCTGGAAAAGCGTGTTGGGGACGTGACCCCTGGCAGTAATGTTTCATCAGATGGCTGATACCATTTCCATATCAAGTGTGCACAGCAGCTAGACTGCCTTCTTGATTTGCTAGAGGGGCGTGCCTTAGTCCGCGCGCTCCCAATCTTTATTACAGGCTTCCCCCCGAAATGATGGACATCAACGAGATTCGCGAATACCTGCCTCACCGTTACCCGTTCCTGCTGGTGGACCGTGTAGTGGAACTGAATGTTGAGGAAAAGCGCATTCGTGCCTACAAGAATGTCAGCATCAACGAACCATTCTTCAACGGTCACTTTCCCGCGCATCCGATCATGCCGGGCGTGTTGATCATTGAGGCAATGGCCCAGGCCGCTGGTATCCTCGGTTTTAAAATGCTCGACCTCAAGCCTGCCGATGGCACGCTTTACTATTTCGTGGGCTCCGACAAGCTGCGCTTCCGCAACCCGGTCACCCCAGGTGACCAGTTGATCCTGGAAGCCAAGTTCGTGAGCTGCAAGCGCCAGATCTGGAAATTCGAATGCCAGGCCTCCGTTGACGGCAAGCCTGTGTGTTCCGCCGAAATCATCTGTGCGGAACGCAAACTATGAGTTTGATTGACCCTCGCGCAATCATCGATCCGACGGCCGTGCTGGCCGCCGACGTTGAGGTCGGCCCCTGGTCGATCATCGGCGCAGGTGTGGAAATCGGCGAGGGGACTGTCATCGGGCCGCACGTGATCCTCAAGGGTCCGACCCGCATTGGCAAACACAACCGCATCTACCAGTTCTCCTCGGTAGGCGAAGATACGCCGGACATGAAGTACAAGGGTGAGGAAACCCGCCTGGTAATCGGTGATCACAACATCATTCGTGAAGGCGTGACCATTCATCGTGGCACAGTGCAGGATCGGGCGGAAACGACCCTGGGTGATCACAATCTGGTGATGGCCTACGCCCATATCGGTCACGACAGTGTGATCGGCAACCACTGCATCCTCGTCAATAACACTGCGCTGGCCGGCCATGTGCACGTTGACGACTGGGCGATTCTTTCCGGTTTCACCCTGGTGCATCAGTACTGTCATATTGGTGCCCATAGCTTTTCCGGCATGGGTACCGCTATTGGCAAGGATGTACCGGCGTTCGTCACGGTTTTTGGCAACCCTGCCGAAGCCCGCAGCATGAACTTCGAAGGCATGCGCCGACGTGGTTTCAGCGAAGATGCCATCCACGCCCTGCGCCGCGCTTACAAAGTGGTGTATCGCCAGGGGCTGACGGTTGACCAGGCGCTGGCCGAGCTGGCCGAGCCGGCGGCGCTGTTTCCAGAAGTTGCCATCTTCCGCGATTCGATCCAGGCATCGACTCGCGGTATCACCCGCTGATCATGGCCACGCTGCGTATTGCATTGGTGGCCGGAGAAGCTTCCGGCGATATCCTCGGCGCTGGCCTGATGCGCGCCATCAAGGCGCAGCATCCAGCCGTTGAATTCATTGGGGTCGGCGGCCCGCTGATGCAGGCCGAAGGCCTGACTTCCTACTTTCCCATGGAGCGTTTGTCGGTCATGGGGCTGGTGGAAGTGCTGGGGCGCCTGCGCGAGCTGCTGGCTCGGCGCAAACTGCTGATCCAGACCCTGATTGCAGAAAAACCGGACGTCTTTATCGGTATCGACGCACCGGACTTCACCCTCAATATCGAACTCAAACTGCGTCAGGCCGGGATCAAGACCGTGCATTACGTCAGCCCGTCCGTATGGGCGTGGCGGCAAAAGCGTGTGCTGAAGATCCGCGAAGGCTGCGACCTGATGCTGACCCTGCTGCCTTTCGAGGCGCGGTTCTACGAAGAGAAGGGCGTGCCGGTCAGGTTTGTCGGCCACACCCTTGCCGATACCATCCCGCTGCAGGCTGATCGCGCCGCCGCCCGCGCCGAGTTGGGCCTGCCCGACGGGCCGCTGGTGGCGTTGATGCCCGGTAGCCGTGGTGGTGAAGTCGGGCGCCTGGGCGCACTGTTTTTCGATGCGGCCGAGCGTCTGCTGGCCTTGAAGCCCGGGGTGCGGTTTGTACTGCCGTGCGCGAGCCCGCAACGGCGTGCACAGATCGAGGCCTTGCTGGTAGGACGTGACCTGCCGTTGACCCTGCTCGACGGTGGTTCGCACCTGGCCCTGGCGGCCTGTGATGCGGTGTTGATCGCCTCCGGTACCGCCACGCTGGAGGCTTTGCTCTACAAGCGGCCGATGGTTGTGGCCTATCGCCTTGCGCCGCTGACCTACTGGATTCTCAAGCGCATGGTCAAAAGCCCGTACATCTCCTTGCCCAACCTGCTGGCCCAGCGGTTGTTGGTGCCGGAGTTGCTGCAGGACGCTGCTACCCCCGAGGCCTTGGCCCAGAACATTCTGCCGTTGATCGACGGTGGCGAAGAGCAAACCCGCGGCTTTGACGAAATTCACCGTACCTTGCGCCGTGATGCGTCGAACCAGGCCGCAGACGCCGTGTTGACCTTGATCGGCCGCCAGCAGGAAACCCTATGAAGACGCAAATGGGCCTGGATTTCAGCCTGGTCGCCCAAACCCACGAACTGGTCGCCGGTGTCGATGAAGTAGGGCGCGGCCCGTTGTGCGGCGCGGTGGTCACGGCGGCGGTGATTCTTGATCCGAATCGTCCGATCCTCGGTCTCAACGACTCGAAGAAGCTCACCGAAGCCCGTCGTGAAAAGCTTTTTGATGAAATTTGCGAAAAAGCCCTCAGCTGGCATATCGCCCGGGCCGAAGTCGAAGAAATCGACGAACTGAACATCCTGCATGCCACGATGCTGGCCATGCAGCGCGCCGTCGAGGGCCTACACATTACCCCCAAGCTGGCGATGATCGACGGCAATCGCTGCCCGAAGCTGGCGATGCCGGCCGAGGCGGTGGTCAAGGGTGATAGTAAGGTGCCGGCAATTGCCGCCGCCTCCATCCTGGCCAAGGTCAGTCGTGACCGTGAGATGGCGGCGTTCGAATTGATCTATCCGGGCTACGGCATAGGCGGCCATAAAGGCTACCCGACGCCCGTTCATCTGGAAGCCCTGGCTCGATTGGGCCCGACGCCGATCCACCGCCGCTCGTTTGCCCCGGTACGCCAGGCTTATGAGGTGCGCGAAAGCCTGGTCGAGCTTTAGGCGCAGGCTGATGTTTTACTCAAGGCCCGGTACAATCCGGGCCTTGTTGTTTTCACACGTATCTAGACAGGATCACTATGCCGGCTTCATTCGTTCACCTGCGCCTGCACACTGAATACTCCCTGGTCGACGGCCTGGTACGGATCAAACCGCTGGTCAAAACCCTGGTGGGCATGAATATGCCGGCCGTGGCGGTGACCGACCAGAACAACATGTGCTCCCTGGTCAAGTTCTACAAGAGTGCCATGGGCGCCGGCATCAAGCCGATCTGCGGCGCCGACTTGTGGCTGTCCAACAAAGACCCCGATAACGCCTTGAGTCGCATCAGCCTGTTGGCGATGAACGGCGTGGGTTATCGCAACCTGACTGAACTGATTTCCCGCGGTTTTATCGACGGCCAGCGCAACGGCTCGATCATCATCGAGCGCGAATGGGTGGCCGAGGCCAGCGAAGGGCTGATTATGCTGTCGGCTGCCAAGGAAGGGGAGGTCGGCCTCGCCTTGCTGGGCGGCAATCCCCAGGAGGCAGAAGTGCTCGCCCGGGAGTGGATGGCGGTGTTCCCTGACCGCTTCTACCTGGAAGTTCAGCGCACCAATCGCCCCAACGACGAAGAGCACCTGCACGCTGCCGTGGCCCTGGCCGAAAAGCTGGGTGCGCCGCTGGTCGCCACCAACGATGTGCGTTTTATCAAGAAGGAAGACTTCGAGGCCCACGAAACCCGCGTGTGTATCGGCGAAGGCCGGGCGCTGGACGATCCGCGTCGCTCGAAGAACTACAGCGAAGAGCAGTACCTCAAAAGCGCCGAGGAAATGGCTGAGCTGTTCAGCGACTTGCCCGAGGCCCTGGAAAACTCCGTCGAAATTGCCAAGCGCTGCAATATCGAAGTGAAGCTGGGCAAACACTTTTTGCCCAACTTCCCGATTCCCGATGGCATGACCATCGACGAGTATTTCCGCAAGGTGTCGTTCGATGGTCTGGAAGAGCGTCTTTCCGTCCTGCTGCCCAAGGACACCACCGAAGACTACGAGGCCAAGCGCCAGGTGTATGTCGACCGGCTGAACTTCGAGCTGGATATCATTATCCAGATGGGGTTCCCGGGTTACTTCCTGATCGTAATGGACTTTATCCAGTGGGCCAAAAGCAACGGCGTACCGGTGGGCCCTGGCCGGGGGTCGGGTGCCGGCTCGCTGGTGGCTTATGTGCAGAAGATCACCGACCTCGACCCGCTGGAATATGACCTGCTGTTCGAACGGTTCCTGAACCCGGAACGGGTATCGATGCCCGACTTCGACGTCGACTTCTGCATGGATGGTCGCGACCGTGTCATCGAATATGTGGCCGAGAAATATGGCCGTAACGCTGTAAGCCAGATCATCACCTTTGGTTCCATGGCGGCCAAGGCGGTAATTCGTGACGTGGCGCGGGTGCAGGGCAAGTCCTACGGCCTGGCGGATCGTCTGTCGAAGATGATCCCCTTTGAAGTCGGCATGACCCTGGAAAAGGCCTACGAGCAGGAAGAAATCCTGCGCGACTTCATCAAGGTCGATGAAGAAGCCGCCGAAATCTGGGACATGGCGCGCAAGCTCGAAGGCGTGGTGCGTAACGTTGGTAAGCACGCCGGTGGCGTGGTAATCGCGCCGACCAAGCTGACAGACTTTTCGCCGATCTATTGCGACGAAGAAGGCGATGGCCTGGTAACCCAGTTCGACAAGGATGACGTGGAGGCGGCCGGCCTGGTGAAGTTCGACTTCCTCGGCCTGCGTACCTTGACGATCATCGACTGGGCGCTCAAGACCATCAACCGTGAGCGCGCCAAGGTTGATGAAGCGCCGCTGGATATCGCTTTTATCCCACTGGACGACAAACCTACCTACGCGCTGCTGCAAAAAGCCGAAACCACTGCGGTGTTCCAGCTTGAATCCCGTGGCATGAAGGAGCTGATCAAAAAGCTCAAGCCCGACTGCCTGGAAGACTTGATCGCACTGGTGGCCCTGTTCCGTCCGGGCCCGCTGCAATCGGGCATGGTGGACGACTTTATCAACCGGAAGCACGGGCGCGCCGAACTGGCTTACCCGCACTCCGACTACCAGTACGAAGGCCTCAAGCCGGTACTGGCACCGACCTACGGCATCATCCTGTATCAGGAACAGGTGATGCAGATCGCCCAGGTCATGGCCGGCTACACCCTTGGCGGTGCGGACATGCTGCGCCGGGCCATGGGTAAGAAAAAGCCCGAGGAAATGGCCAAGCAGCGCGGCGGCTTCATTGAGGGTTGCGCCACCAACAATATCGACGCCGACCTGGCCGGTAACATCTTTGACCTGGTGGAAAAATTCGCCGGTTATGGCTTTAACAAATCCCACTCTGCCGCCTACGGCCTGGTGTCGTACCAGACTGCCTGGCTGAAGGCCCACTACCCGGCGCCGTTCATGGCGGCGGTGCTGTCGGCGGATATGCACAACACCGACAAGGTCGTGACCTTGATCGAAGAAGTGCGGACCATGAAGCTGCGCCTCGACGCGCCGGACGTGAACGCCTCGGAGTTCAAGTTCACGGTGAACGACGAAGGTCGCATCATCTATGGCCTGGGCGCGATCAAGGGCGTGGGCGAAGGCCCGGTTGAGGCGATTACCGAGGCGCGCCAGGACGGTCCGTTCAAGGACCTGTTCGACTTCTGCGCCCGGGTCGACCTCAAGCGCATCAACAAACGTACCCTCGATGGCCTGATCCGCAGCGGCGCACTTGACCGTCTTGGTCCGTACTTCCATGACGAGCCGAAGGCCTACCAGGCCAATATCGACCGTAACCGTGCGGTACTGCTGACCGCCATGGAAGAGGCGATCAAGGCCGCCGAACAAACCGCCCGCACCCATGACAGTGGGCATGCCGACCTGTTTGGCGGGTTGTTCGTCGAAGAAGATGCCGATGTGTACGCTAACCACCGCAAGGCCAAGGAGCTGACCCTCAAGGAACGCCTCAAGGGTGAAAAAGACACCCTGGGCCTGTACCTCACCGGCCACCCGATTGACGAATATGAAGGTGAAATCCGGCGTTTTGCCCGCCAGCGCATCATCGACCTGAAACCGGCGCGTGATACCCAGACCGTGGCCGGGATGATCATTGCCCTGCGGGTGATGAAGAACAAAAAGGGCGACAAGATGGGTTTCATCACCCTCGACGACCGCTCCGGGCGTATCGAAGCGTCGCTGTTTGCCGATGCGTTCCATTCCGCGCAGTCGCTGTTGCAGACCGATGCGATGGTGGTGGTGGAGGGCGAGGTCAGCAACGATGACTTCTCCGGCGGCCTGCGCCTGCGGATCAAACGCGTAATGAGCATGGAAGATGCCCGCACCAACCTGGCCGAAAGCCTACGCCTGAAGGTGAAAACCGAAGCGCTAAAGGGCGATCAGCTACGCTGGCTGGGGGATCTGCTCAAACGTCACCGTGGTGCGTGCCCGGTGACCATGGAGTACACCGGCAGCGATGCCAAGGCGATGTTGCAGTTTGGCGAGACGTGGCGAATTGACCCGGCTGATGGCTTGATTCAAGCATTGCGTGACCAGTTCGGGCGTGACAACGTCTTCCTCCAATACCGTTGACGGTCAGGGCTGCCCTTGTACCCCTGACCTCGACTCGACATTTAATCTCGACCTTGACGCGCCTCTCCCTTAAGGTAGGGCGCGAATAGACAACCGGCTGGCCAGGCACTCCCTGGCCGTCGACCCAAGACGGACGCTTATGAACCCGAATTTTCTTGATTTCGAACAGCCGATCGCTGACCTGCAAGCCAAGATCGAAGAGCTGCGCCTGGTCGGCAATGACAATTCGCTGAATATCGGCGATGAAATCTCCCGCCTGCAAGACAAGAGCAAGACGCTCACCGAAGACATCTTCGGCAAGCTGACCAGCTGGCAGATCGCGCGCCTGGCCCGCCACCCGCGCCGTCCGTACACCCTGGACTACATCGACCACATCTTCACCGAATTCGACGAGCTGCATGGCGACCGCCACTTCTCCGATGATGCGGCGATTGTCGGCGGTATTGCCCGCCTGGATGACCAGCCGGTGATGGTGATCGGTCACCAGAAAGGCCGTGAAGTGCGCGAGAAAGTGCGTCGCAACTTCGGCATGCCGCGTCCTGAAGGCTACCGCAAGGCCTGCCGCCTGATGGAAATGGCTGAACGTTTCAAAATGCCGATCCTGACTTTTATCGACACCCCTGGCGCCTACCCAGGCATCGACGCTGAAGAGCGCAACCAGAGCGAAGCGATTGCCTGGAACCTGCGGGTGATGGCGCGTCTGAAAACCCCGATCATCGCGACTGTGATCGGTGAAGGCGGTTCCGGTGGTGCGCTGGCCATTGGCGTCTGCGACCAACTGAACATGCTGCAGTATTCCACCTATGCGGTGATTTCGCCGGAAGGCTGCGCCTCGATCCTGTGGAAAACCGCAGAAAAGGCCCCGGATGCTGCCGAAGCCATGGGGATCACCGCTGATCGCCTGAAAGGCCTGGGTATCGTCGACAAAGTGATTGCCGAACCCCTGGGCGGCGCTCACCGCGATCCGGCGGCCGCATCGGCCACCATCCGCGCCGAACTCTGCGCGCAGTTGGACATGCTCAAGAAATTCGACAACGAGGCGCTACTGGCCCGTCGTTACGAGCGCCTGATGAGCTACGGTCTCTAAGCCACTGCATTACCCCTGTGGGAGCGGGCTTGCCCGCGATAGCAATGTGTCAGTGCCAGATGGGTTGACTGGTACACCGCTGTCGCGGGCAAGCCCGCTCCCACATTGGCGTTGTGTTTGCTTGGCTAACGTATTCCAGTTTTGCGGCGGTAACGTGCGATGAAATCAACTCTAACCGCCAAACTCCTGCAAACCCTGGCCCCCTGGCGCGACGCCCCGGCCTGGCAGATCGCCTACTCCGGCGGACTCGACTCCACGGTTCTGCTGCACCTCCTTGCCGACCTGGCAAAAACCCAACCCTTGCCGCCACTGCAGGCTATCCATGTTCACCACGGCCTCCAGGCTGCGGCCGACGCGTGGCCAGCCCATTGCCAGGCGGTCTGTGATGCCGCCGGTGTGCCGCTGCGGGTCATGCGTGTGCAGGTGCCATCGGGTGCAAGCCTGGAGCGTGCGGCCCGTGACGCGCGCTACCAGGCGTTCGCCGAGGCAATCGGCCCAGGTGAGTTGCTACTCACTGGCCAGCACCGTGACGATCAGGCCGAGACCTTGCTGTTTCGCCTGCTGCGGGGCGCGGGAGTGCGGGGCCTCACCGGCATGCCCGCCCAGCGACCTTTGGGTGGGGGGCACCTGATGCGGCCGCTGCTGGAGGTGTCGCGAGCCGAACTGGAAACTTACGCCCGCGAGCAGCAGTTGAGCTGGATCGAAGATCCCTCCAACGGCGACCCACGCTTTTCCCGGAATTACCTGCGCCATCATGTGTTTCCCGTACTTACGGCGCGCTGGCCCCAGGCCGTGAATAGCCTGGCCCGTACTGCCGGGCATCTGGCGCAGGCCCAGGAGCTGCTCGATGAGTTGGCGCAACTGGATATGCAGGCCGCTCAACTGCCGTCGGCGTTTCCCTGGCTGGCGCTGCCATCGTTGGCACTTGCGCCACTGCGCGATCTTTCCGACGCCCGGCAGCGCAACGTCCTGCGCTATTGGCTGGCGCCGTTGACGGCGATGCCCGACAGCGAACATTGGGTTGGCTGGAGCGCCTTGCGCGATGCCAAGGAGGACGCACAGCCGGTGTGGCGTTTGGCTGACGGCCAATTACTGCGTTGCAACGATCGTATCTGGTGGATACCTACCAATTGGTCAGAGTTTTCCGGCAGTCCTTTGAGCTGGTCGCACCCGCAAAACCCACTACAGTTACCTGGCAACGGGCAGTTGTATTTCAGCGGGCATGCCCCTGAAGGCCCTTTGAGCATCCGCTACCGCCAGGGCGGTGAAGTCATGGACGTGCCCGGCCGTGGCCGGCGCGACCTCAAGCGTCTGCTCAACGAAACGGCTGTACCGGGCTTTATCCGTGGCAGATTGCCGCTGCTGTACCAGGGTAGCCGTCTGGTGGCCGTGGCCAACCTGGCAGGGGCCTCGACAGGGCAGGGGGATGACTGGCAATTACATTGGGCGCCACCAACCTGCGATCAAGGTTTGAGCTGATAGCGCCTTTCCGGTAGACTACGCTCCCTTCTTGATACAACTTCTGTGGATTCTCCTGAAACACAGTTGTTGCCGATTACCAAGCAGTCTTTGCTGGGCGATTCCAAAAAATGTGTAGCGATCAACGTACCGGTGTTCCATTGCTGGTCTGTCACAACGCGGCGGTTTTTTTGAAAGGTGCACTGTGATTAATGCAGGTGATCGGGGGCTTCGGCCTTCCTTCGCTTTCCCCGGCGGCTCCGACCGCTTTAACGCAGACTTCTAGGGTTTTTCATGACGCGCTACATATTCGTCACGGGCGGTGTTGTTTCTTCATTGGGGAAAGGCATTGCCTCCGCTTCGTTGGCGGCCATCCTGGAGGCGCGGGGACTTAAGGTCACCATGCTCAAGCTGGACCCGTACATCAACGTCGACCCGGGCACCATGAGCCCGTTCCAGCACGGTGAAGTGTTCGTCACCCACGACGGCGCCGAGACCGACCTGGACCTGGGCCACTACGAGCGGTTCATCCGCACGACCATGACCCAGAACAACAACTTCACCACCGGCCGTGTCTACGAGCACGTGCTGCGCAAGGAGCGCCGTGGTGACTACCTGGGTGCAACCATCCAGGTGATCCCGCACATCACCGACGAAATCAAGCGCCGCATCATCAAGGGTGCAGGCGATGCCGACGTGGCGATGGTCGAGATCGGTGGCACCGTGGGTGACATCGAATCCCAACCGTTCCTCGAAGCCATCCGCCAGTTGCGTTTCGAAGTCGGCGCCAAGCGCGCGATGCTGATGCACCTGACCCTGGTGCCGTACATCGCCACCGCTGGCGAAACCAAAACCAAGCCTACCCAGCACTCGGTCAAGGAACTGCGTTCCATCGGCCTGCAGCCGGACGTGCTGGTATGCCGCTCCGATCACCCGATCGACATTTCCTCGCGTCGCAAGATCGCCCAGTTCACCAACGTTGAAGAACGTGCGGTGATTGCCCTGGAAGACGCCGATACCATCTACAAGATCCCAGGCATCCTGCATTCCCAGGGCCTGGATGATTTTGTGGTCGAGCGTTTCGGCCTGCAGTGCAATGGCGCGGACCTGTCCGAGTGGGAAGCGGTGGTTGACGCCAAGCTCAACCCTGAGCACGAAGTCACCATCGCCATGGTTGGCAAGTACATGGAGCTGCTGGACGCGTACAAGTCGCTGATCGAAGCGATGAGCCACGCGGGCATCAGCAACCGTACCAAGGTCAACCTGCGCTACATCGACTCTGAAGACATCGAAAACCAGGGCACCGCGCTGCTCGAAGGTGTGGATGCGATCCTCGTGCCAGGCGGTTTCGGCCTGCGTGGCGTGGAAGGCAAGATCACTGCCGTGCAGTACGCTCGTGAGAACAAGGTGCCTTACCTGGGTATCTGCCTGGGCATGCAAGTGGCCGTTATCGAGTTCGCTCGTAACGTACTGGGCTGGAAAGACGCCAACTCCACCGAGTTCGATCACACCAGCGGCCACCCGGTCGTGGGCCTGATCACCGAGTGGGAAGATGCCACCGGCGCTGTCGAAACCCGTACCGAAAGCTCCGACCTGGGCGGCACCATGCGCCTTGGCGCACAGGATTGCCTGCTGGAGTCCGGCTCGCTGGTGCACGACTGCTACGGCAAGGACGTGATCGTCGAGCGTCACCGTCACCGTTACGAAGTGAACAACAACCTGCTGCCGCAGATCAAAGCGGCTGGCCTGAAAATCTCCGGTCGCTCCGGTGATGGCAAGCTGGTTGAAGTGGTCGAAGCCCCGGATCATCCATGGTTCGTCGCTTGCCAGTTCCACCCTGAGTTCACTTCGACGCCGCGCGACGGTCACCCGTTGTTCAGCGGTTTCGTTAAAGCAGCACTGACGCAACATCAGAAGAAGGCGTAAACCTGATGGCCCAGAAGATCATTCGCGTAGGCGACATCGAAATTGCCAACGACAAGCCCATGGTGCTGTTTGGCGGCATGAACGTGCTGGAAAGCCGCGACATGGCGATGCAGGTCTGTGAAGAGTACGTAAAGGTTACCGAGAAATTGGGCATCCCTTATGTATTCAAGGCCAGCTTCGACAAGGCTAACCGTTCGTCCGTGACCTCCTATCGCGGCCCGGGCCTTGAAGAAGGCATGCGGATCTTCCAGGACATCAAGCAAGCCTTCGGCGTGCCGATCATCACCGACGTCCACGAGCCTGAACAGGCTGGTGTGGTCGCC
Organism: Pseudomonas sp. WS 5410; assembly: GCF_012985645.1. NCBI lineage: Bacteria > Pseudomonadati > Pseudomonadota > Gammaproteobacteria > Pseudomonadales > Pseudomonadaceae > Pseudomonas > Pseudomonas sp. WS 5410. The sequence goes on from NZ_JAAQWS010000009.1 coordinate 77,214, forward strand.
GAGGTATGCGACATCATCCAGTTGCCGGCCTTCCTGTCGCGCCAGACCGACCTGGTCGTCGCGATGGCCAAGACCGGCGCTGTGATCAATATCAAGAAAGCCCAGTTCCTCGCGCCCCAGGAGATGAAACACATCCTGAACAAGTGCGTGGAAGCGGGTAATGACCAGTTGATCCTCTGCGAGCGTGGTTCGAGCTTCGGCTACAACAACCTCGTGGTGGACATGCTCGGTTTCGGCATCATGAAACAGTTCGAATACCCGGTGTTCTTCGACGTGACCCATGCGCTGCAAATGCCTGGTGGTCGCGCCGATTCCGCCGGTGGCCGACGTGCCCAGGTACTGGATCTGGCCAAGGCCGGTATCAGCCAGTCCCTGGCTGGCCTGTTCCTGGAAGCCCACCCGGATCCGGACAATGCCAAGTGCGACGGTCCTTGCGCTCTGCGCCTGGACAAGCTGGAGCCATTCCTGGCCCAACTCAAGCAATTGGACGAACTGGTCAAGAGTTTTCCGACGGTAGAGACCGCGTAACCCGCGTTTCTCCGGTAAACTTTCCGCGCTTTATGCTCAGGCCCCCGGGCCTGAGTCTTGTCGTCTGCAAGCCTGCCCCGTTGTTCCACCCTTGCGGTCGGTCAAAAGATTTCCTTCAGCTGCGTCGTTTTCGTCAACTTTGGAGTGTTTACAACAATGGCAAAAATCGTCGACATCAAAGGTCGTGAAGTTCTCGACTCCCGTGGCAACCCCACCGTCGAAGCCGACGTGCTTCTCGATAACGGCATCATCGGCAGCGCCTGCGCGCCGTCCGGTGCTTCCACCGGTTCGCGCGAAGCGCTGGAACTGCGTGATGGCGACAAGAGCCGTTACCTGGGCAAGGGTGTCCTCAAGGCAGTAGCCAACATCAACGGTCCGATCCGCGACCTGTTGCTGGGCAAGGACCCGCTGGACCAGAAAGCCCTCGATCACGCGATGATCAAGCTCGACGGCACTGAAAACAAAGGCAGCCTCGGCGCCAATGCGATCCTCGCTGTATCCCTGGCAGCTGCCAAGGCTGCCGCCCAGGATCAGGACCTGCCGCTGTACGCGCACATTGCCAATCTGAACGGCACTCCGGGCGTGTACTCGATGCCAGTCCCAATGATGAACATCATCAACGGTGGCGAGCACGCAGACAACAACGTCGATATCCAGGAATTCATGGTGCAGCCAGTGGGCGCCAAGACCTTCTCCGAAGGCCTGCGCATGGGTACCGAGATTTTCCATCACCTCAAAGCGGTACTGAAGGCCCGTGGCCTGAGCACAGCAGTGGGTGACGAAGGTGGTTTTGCACCGAACCTGGCGTCCAACGAAGATGCACTGAAAGTGATCTCCGAAGCCGTGGCCAACGCTGGCTACAAGCTGGGCACCGACGTGACCCTGGCCCTGGACTGCGCGGCCAGCGAGTTCTACGAAGATGGCAAGTACAACCTGTCCGGCGAAGGCCAGGTGTTCAACTCCGAAGGTTTCGCGGAATACCTGAAGGGCCTGACCCAGCGCTACCCGATCATCTCGATCGAAGACGGCCTGGACGAGTCTGACTGGGACGGTTGGAAAATTCTTACCGACAAGATCGGCGAGAAGATCCAACTGGTCGGTGACGACCTGTTCGTGACCAACACCAAGATCCTGAAAGAAGGCATCGACAAGAAGATCGCCAACTCGATCCTGATCAAGTTCAACCAGATCGGCACCCTGACCGAAACCCTGGAAGCCATCCAGATGGCCAAGGCTGCGGGCTACACCGCCGTGATCTCCCACCGCTCCGGCGAAACCGAAGATTCGACCATTGCCGACCTGGCTGTGGGCACCTCGGCGGGCCAGATCAAAACCGGTTCCCTGTGCCGTTCCGACCGCGTTTCCAAGTACAACCAATTGCTGCGTATCGAAGAGCAACTGGGCGGAAAAGCCAAATACAACGGTCGTGGCGAGTTTCGCGGCTGAGTAGTTGATGGTAAAAAGACAAAGGATTGTGTCGGAAAACTCGCTGTAGAGTGAATTTGCGCACTAATCTGATGCCTATCAAGCACAAGCCTGGGTCTTCCAGGCTTCGTGCTATCAGTTGCTTCAAAAGTTTTGCATGGCTGTCTTTTTTCACTGGATACCCGATATTCGATGCGCAGTCCCAATTGGTTGTTCCTCGTCCTGCTCTTGCTGCTGGCTGGCCTGCAGTACCGCCTTTGGGTGGGCAATGGCAGTCTGGCGCAGGTGACCGACCTGACCCAGCAAATTGCCGCGCAGCACGCCGAGAACGAGGTGTTGCTGGAGCGCAACCGTGTGCTCGATGCCGAAGTGCTTGAGTTGAAAAAAGGCATGGAGACTGTTGAAGAGCGGGCTCGTCATGAGTTGGGCATGGTCAAGGAGGGCGAAACCCTCTACCAGTTGGCCCAATGAGCGCCTGTTTGCCGGCCTTCTGGGCCGTGATTCCTGCCGCGGGCGTCGGTGCCCGTATGGCCGCGGACCGTCCCAAGCAGTATCTGCAGTTGGGCGGGCGCACTATTCTCGAACACAGCCTTGGCTGTTTTCTCGACCATCCGAGCCTCAAGGGGCTGGTGGTCAGTCTGGCGGTCGATGATCCTTACTGGCCCAACCTGGCGTGTGCTGCCGACCCACGTATCCAACGTGCGGATGGCGGGGCAGAGCGCTCAGGCTCGGTGCTCAATGCTCTGTTGCAGCTCAATGCCCTGGGCGCCGGCGATGACGACTGGGTGCTGGTGCACGATGCTGCGCGGCCGAATCTGAGCCGCGAAGACCTCGACACGTTACTGACGCAGTTGGCGGACGACCCGGTGGGTGGCTTGCTCGCCGTACCGGCCCGCGACACCCTCAAGCGTGTCGACAAGCGGGGGCGGGTGGTGGAAACCATTGACCGTAGCCTGATCTGGCAAGCCTACACCCCGCAAATGTTCCGCCTCGGCGCCTTGCACCGCGCGTTGGCCGATAGCCTGGTGGCTGATGCGCTCATCACCGATGAAGCCTCGGCCATGGAGTGGTCTGGCCAGGCGCCACGCCTGGTGGAAGGGCGTGCGGACAATATCAAGGTGACGCGGCCGGAGGATCTGGAGTGGCTTAGGTTGCGGTGGGCTAATCGCCGGTAGGCTGCTGGAACGAGGTGACTTCATCGCTGGCTTGCCTGCGATGAGGCCAGGCCTGACACCCCAGATCACCCGCCATACTCTGGCCGCCCAGCCAACCCCTCCTTCAAGAACTCCACCAACTTGCGCACCTTTGGCGATAAATGCCGCTGTTGCGGATACAGCGCCCACACTGCCGTATTCGGCGGTTGATGGGCTTCAAGCAGTGAAACCAGCGCGCCGCTGTGCAAGTGCTCCAGCACGTAATAGTCCGGCAACTGGCACAACCCCACCCCTTGCAGCGCCGCATCCAGCACCGCTTGCCCACTGTTGCAGCGCCAGTTTCCCTGCACGCGCTGGGAAAATTCGCGTCCATCCTGCGCCAGTTGCCAAATATCCGAACTGCCGATCAGGCAGTTATGCCGGCTCAGTTCCGACAAGCTATGGGGGCGCCCGTACCGCTCCAGGTAGGACGGCGACGCACAGAGATACATGCGTCTCGGCGCCAGGCGGCTGGCGACCATTCGTGAATCCTGCAGGCGGCCCAGGCGAATCGCCAGGTCCAGGCCTTCATGCACCAGGTCGAGGGGGCGGTTGCTCAGTTCAATATCCACCCGCAACTGCGGATAAAGCCCCATGAAGCGTGTTACCAACGGCACGATAAAACGTTCGCCATAAGCCACGGCGCAGGTCATGCGCAACATACCCTTGGGTTCACTGGTCAGGTCGCCCACCGCGCGCAAGGCTTCTTCGCGTCCGTCTTGCAGGCGTTGGCAATGTTGCAGAAAGGTCTGCCCGGCCTCGGTCAGCGTGACGCGCCGGGTGCTGCGATAGAGCAGGCGGGTTTGCAGGCGTTCTTCCAGGCGTGCCACCTGGCGGCTGATATGGGACGAGGACACGCCCAGGCGTTCGGCGGCAGCGGTAAATTGGCTGCACTCGGCCACGGCGACGAACTCATCAATGCCTTCCCAGCGGTTTTCAAGCATGGTGATTATCCCAGTGCAGCAATAATGTTTTGCTTTTGCCTGGATTATTAATCAATGAGCCATGTTTTACACTGCCCGTCTTACTTTTTAAGCCCCAGGAGAAACCCGGATGATCAAGTCACGCGCCGCTGTCGCCTTTGAAGCCAAGAAACCACTGGAGATCGTGGAAGTGGATGTCGCCATGCCCAAGGCTGGTGAAGTCCTGCTGCGCGTGGTTGCCTCCGGGGTTTGCCATACCGATGCCTACACCCTGTCGGGCGCCGATCCGGAGGGTATTTTCCCGTCGATCCTCGGCCATGAAGGCGGTGCGGTAGTCGAAGCGATTGGCGAGGGTGTGACCTCGGTAGCCGTGGGTGACCACGTGATCCCGCTGTACACCCCGGAGTGCGGCAAGTGCAAGTTCTGCCTGTCGGGCAAGACCAACCTGTGCCAGGCCATCCGCGCAACCCAGGGCAAAGGCCTGATGCCGGACGGCACTACGCGCTTCTCCTACAAGGGCCAGCCGATTTTCCACTACATGGGTACTTCGACCTTTTCCGAATACACCGTGTTGCCGGAAATCTCCGTGGCCAAGATTCCTAAAGAAGCTCCGCTGGAAAAAGTCTGCCTGCTGGGCTGCGGCGTCACCACCGGTATCGGTGCGGTGATCAACACCGCCAAGGTCAAGCCGGGCGATACCGTGGCCATCTTCGGCCTCGGCGGGATTGGCTTGTCGGCTGTGATCGGTGCAGTGAAGGCCAAGGCCGGCCGTATCATCGCCATCGACATCAACCCGGCCAAGTTTGAAATCGCCAAGCAACTGGGCGCCACCGACTGTATCAACCCGAAAGACTACGACCGGCCGATCCAGGACGTTATCGTCGATTTGACCGACGGCGGCGTGGACTTTTCCTTCGAGTGCATCGGCAATGTCCAACTGATGCGCGCGGCCCTGGAGTGCTGCCACAAAGGTTGGGGCGAGTCGGTGATCATCGGTGTCGCCGGGGCCGGCCAGGAAATTTCCACCCGTCCCTTCCAGCTGGTGACCGGTCGCGTCTGGCGCGGTTCGGCTTTCGGTGGCGTGCGTGGCCGCAGCGAGTTGCCAAGCTACGTGGAAATGGCCCAGAGCGGTGAAATCCCGTTGGATACCTTCATCACCCACACCATGGGCCTGGAAGATATCAATAAGGCATTCGACCTGATGCATGAAGGCAAAAGCATTCGTACCGTCATCCATTTCTGAGGTCGGCCATGAGTCTGCAAAACCTGTCATGCCAGAAGAGCTTCGGCGGCTGGCATAAGCGTTACAAACATCATTCCGATGTGCTGGACTGCGACATGACCTTCGCCGTCTACCTGCCACCCCAGGCGGAGCAGGGCGGCAAGTTGCCGGTGCTGTACTGGCTGTCGGGGCTGACCTGCACCGATGAGAACTTTATGCAAAAGGCCGGCGCGCAACGTATGGCGGCCGAACTGGGAATGATCATCGTCGCGCCGGACACCAGCCCCCGTGGGCCGGGCGTGCCGGGCGACCCTGACAATGCCTGGGATTTTGGCCTGGGTGCCGGGTTTTACTTGAATGCCACGCAAGAGCCGTGGAGCAAGCACTATCGGATGCATGACTATGTAGTGCAGGAATTGCCGGCGTTGGTTGAAGCGCATTTCCCGGCTTCCGACAAGCGTGGCATCAGCGGGCACTCCATGGGCGGCCACGGTGCGCTGGTGTGTGCCTTGCGCAATCCTGGGCGCTACCAGTCGGTGTCGGCGTTCTCGCCGATCAACAATCCGATGGATTGCCCTTGGGGGCAGAAGGCTTTTTCCCGCTACCTGGGGGAAGAGCGTTCGAAGTGGCGCGAATGGGATGCCTGCGTGCTGATCAGCGAAGCCTCGGAAAAACTGCCGTTGCTGGTGGACCAGGGCGATCGCGACGACTTCCTCGCCACCCAGCTCAAGCCCGAGGCCTTGCAACAAGCCGCCAAGGCCGCCGGCCATCCACTGGAGCTGCGCCTGCAGCCGGGTTATGACCACAGCTACTTCTTTATCGCCAGCTTCATCGAGGACCACTTGCGTCATCATGGACGTGCTTTGCTCGGTTAATGTCCGGCAAAAGTAGGTAGAATCACGCCCTGAATTAACTCGGGGCGTTTTTTTATGCGTATTGGCCACGGCTATGATGTGCACCGTTTCGCCGAAGGCGACTTCATCACCCTGGGCGGCGTGCGCATTGCGCACCACCATGGGTTGCTGGCTCATTCCGACGGCGACGTTGTGCTGCATGCCTTGAGCGATGCCTTGCTCGGCGCGGCGGCGTTGGGGGATATCGGTAAACACTTTCCGGACACCGATCCCACCTTCAAGGGCGCGGACAGTCGCGTGCTGCTGCGGCATGTGGTCGGCCTGATCCATGCCAAGGGCTGGAAGGTCGGCAATGTCGATAACACCATCGTCGCCCAGGCGCCCAAAATGGCCCCGCATATCGAGTCGATGCGCGCAGTGATTGCCGCCGATCTGCAAATAGAACTGGATCAAGTCAACGTGAAAGCCACCACCACCGAAAAACTCGGGTTTACCGGTCGAGAAGAGGGCATCGCCGTGCACTCCGTCGCCTTGTTGCTGCGCGCATGAACGACCTGCAACTGTTGGGGCCACGGGCCTATGGTGAAGCACTGGGCAGCGCGGTACTCAAGGCGACGGCTGAGGACTTCCAGGTGGACGAGGTGCTGGATATCCCGCTGACCGGCGAAGGCGAGCACCTGTGGCTGTGGGTGGAAAAGCGTGGCCTGAACACCGAAGAGGCCGCGCGGCGCATTGCCAAGGCTGCCGGCGTGCCCTTGCGCACGGTCAGCTATGCCGGCCTCAAGGATCGCCAGGCGCTGACCCGCCAGTGGTTCAGCGTGCAACTGCCCGGCAAGGCCGATCCAGACCTGAGCGCGGCGGAAAACGACACCCTGAAGATCCTCAAGACCGCCCGCCACAAGCGCAAGTTGCAGCGTGGCGCCCATGCGGCCAACGGTTTTACCCTGCGCCTGACCCAACTGGTCGGTGACCACGCCGCGATCGATGCGCGCCTGCAACTGATCGCCCAGCACGGTATCCCCAACTATTTCGGCGCCCAGCGGTTTGGCCATAACGGCGGCAACGTCGTCGATGCCCGCGACTGGGCGGCCCGCAAGGCCTTGCCGGAGCAGCGCAATGTGCGTTCGCGCCTGCTGTCGACCGCGCGCAGCTTTGTGTTCAATAAAGTGCTGGCGGCGCGGGTCGCCGATGGTTCATGGCAGCGCGCCCAGGTCGGTGACTTGCTGGCGTTCACCGACAGCCGCAGCTTTTTCCCGGCCGGGGAGGCGGAGTGCAGCGACCCGCGCCTGGCCATCCTCGACCTGCATCCCACCGGCCCGCAGTGGGGAGAAGGCGAATCGCCCGCCAGCGGCGCCACCCATGCGCTGGAGCAAACCGTCGCAGCGAGCGAAGCAGACCTGTGCGATTGGCTGGCCAAAGCCGGCATGAGTCAGGAGCGACGCATTCTGCGACTGCCCATTGGCGGGTTGACGTGGCATTATCCCGAGACTGACATTCTGCAATTGGAATTCGTCCTGCCGGCCGGATGCTTCGCCACTGTTTTGGTGCGCGAGCTTGTTGATCTGGTGCCGGTGGGGCAGACGGACAGCCCATGCGTATTCTGATATCTAACGACGACGGGGTCACCGCACCCGGCCTTGCCGCGCTTCATGCTGCGCTGGCCGATTACGCCGAGTGCGTGGTGGTTGCCCCGGACCAGGACAAAAGCGGCGCCAGCAGTTCGCTGACGCTCGACCGTCCTTTGCACCCGCAAACGTTGGCCAACGGCTTTATCAGCGTAAATGGCACGCCGACCGATTGCGTGCACCTGGCGATCAACAGTTTGCTGGCCGATGAGCCGGATTTAGTGGTTTCCGGGATCAACCTGGGCGCCAACCTGGGCGATGACGTGTTGTACTCCGGCACCGTGGCGGCGGCCCTTGAAGGGCGTTTCCTGGGGCGCACGGCATTTGCCTTTTCGTTGGCGTCGCGGCAGGTGGATAACCTGGCGACCGCCGCGTACTTCGCGCGCAAACTGGTGGAGGCCCACGACACCCTGGTGCTGCCGCCACGTACAGTGCTCAACGTCAATATCCCCAACCTGCCCCTGGACCATATTCGCGGTATCCAGTTGACCCGCCTGGGCCATCGCGCCCGCGCCGCGGCACCGCTGAAAGTGGTCGATCCCCGTGGCAGGGAAGGCTACTGGATTGCTGCAGCGGGCGACGCCGAGGATGGCGGGCCGGGCACGGACTTTCATGCGGTGATGCAAGGTTATGTTTCGATTACCCCGTTACAACTTGATCGCACCTTCAATGATGCCTTCGGTGGTCTCGACCCCTGGCTGGAGGGGCTGCGCTGATGGCTCGTGAACAGGACGACCTGTTGCGCCGTGGCATCGGCATGACCTCCCAGCGCACCCGTGAGCGATTGATCCAGCGGCTCTACGAAGAGGGGCTGTCCAACGCCCAGGTGTTGGAAGTCATCCGTCGTACCCCGCGTCATCTGTTTGTCGATGAGGCCCTGGCCCATCGCGCCTATGAAGACACCGCGCTGCCCATTGGCCATAACCAGACCATCTCCCAGCCCTACATGGTGGCGCGCATGAGCGAGCTGCTGCTGGCGGCGGGCCCGCTGGACAAAGTGCTGGAAATCGGCACCGGCTCCGGCTACCAGACCGCCGTGCTCTCGCAGCTGGTGGAGCGGGTGTTTTCCGTCGAGCGGATCAAGGTCCTGCAGGACCGGGCCAAGGAGCGCCTGGTGGAGTTGAACCTGCGCAATGTGGTGTTTCGCTGGGGGGACGGCTGGGAGGGCTGGCCGGCATTGGCGCCCTATAACGGCATCATCGTGACGGCCGTGGCCACGGATGTGCCTCAGGCGCTTCTCGACCAACTGGCCCCGGGCGGGCGCCTGGTGATTCCGGTCGGGTCGGGCGAAGTACAGCAACTGATGTTGATTGTGCGCGAAGAAGAGGGTTTTTCGCGGCATGTCCTGGGGGCAGTGCGTTTTGTGCCGTTACTTAATGGGCCGCTGGCCTGATCATTTATGACGGCGTACTGAATTCTATTGCCGGGTATGTGTCTTACAGCGGGGTTCATTGAGTCAACATCAAGTTGGGTAGTTACTCAACGAGATGAATTTTTCGTTTCTACCTTGTTGCCGGTTAACGTCCGGCAGCCAGTTATACTTGCGACATATTTCAAGCCTGATACAGGCGTTCATGTTTCAGCCACCACAAAGGGAGCGGCGGGTGAGTCTCACAGTCATTGCGCAGCGTATGAGTAAAACGAGCTTTCAGCGACTGGTGATTGGCCTTGTCTTGAGTTCCTTGTTGGCTGCCTGTTCCAACACAGGCGGCGGGGCGCGGGTCGTCGACCGCAATAGCGCGGCACCGCAGCGGCCTACGGTGACCACCGGGCAGTACGTGGTGCGCAAGGGCGATACCATGTTCTCGATCGCCTTCCGTTATGGTTGGGATTACAAGGCGCTGGCCGCGCGGAACAACATCCCAGTGCCCTATACGATTCATCCGGGGCAAACGATACGCTTCGATGGGCGCACGGGTTCGGCACCCACGGCAGTTGTGACAAAATCCGGTTCCTCGGCTTCTTCTTCCAGCAAGACGACGGTCTTCACCCGGCCTGCAGGCACCGCTGCGCCGGCGGCTGCGAGCAAGCCGGCAGCCGCGCCGTTGCCACCTGCGGGGCCTGCGCCGAAGGGTTGGGGATGGCCCTCAAATGGCATTCTTATTGGAAAATTCTCTTCAAACGGTAGTTTGAATAAAGGCATTGATATCGCCGGGGATTTGGGACAGCCTGTTTTAGCTGCGTCTGATGGGACTGTTGTATACGCCGGGAGTGGTCTGCGGGGTTACGGCGAATTGGTCATCATCAAACACAGCGATACCTACGTCAGTGCCTACGGTCATAACCGCAGGTTGTTGGTTCGGGAGGGGCAGCAGGTCAAAGTCGGACAGACAATTGCCGAAATGGGGTCGACTGGTACAGACCGGGTGAAACTGCACTTTGAGATTCGCCGCCAAGGTAAGCCTGTAGATCCACTGCAATTCCTACCCCGGCGTTGATGTGTTGTCAGCCTGTTCCCTCACGTAGAAGGAACAGGCTCCAGCGTTGCCAAGGATAAAGGCGTCGCTTGAGCTTGAGGTCGAACTCACCAAAGGACTATAACAATGGCTCTCAGTAAAGAAGCGCCGGAGTTTGACATCGACGATGAGGTTCTCCTTATGGAGACCGGCATCGGTACGGATTCGATGTCGAATGAGGGACCCGCTGTACCTTCAGTTCGTACCAAGTCCAAAAACTCCACAGCGTTAAAACAGCATAAGTACATTGATTACACCCGGGCGCTCGATGCGACCCAGTTGTATCTCAATGAAATCGGCTTTTCCCCCTTGCTCACTCCAGAAGAAGAAGTCCATTTTGCGCGACTGTCGCAAAAGGGCGATCCTGCTGGGCGCAAGCGCATGATTGAAAGTAACCTGCGACTGGTGGTGAAAATCGCCCGACGCTATGTCAATCGTGGGCTGTCCCTGTTGGACTTGATCGAAGAGGGCAACCTCGGCCTGATCCGGGCAGTGGAGAAGTTTGACCCCGAACGGGGTTTTCGCTTCTCGACCTACGCTACGTGGTGGATTCGCCAGACCATCGAACGGGCAATCATGAATCAGACCCGGACCATCCGGTTGCCGATTCATGTCGTCAAGGAGCTTAACGTGTACCTGCGGGCAGCACGTGAGCTCACTCAAAAGCTGGATCATGAACCATCGCCTGAAGAGATCGCCAACCTGCTGGAAAAACCGGTGGGAGAGGTCAAGCGCATGCTGGGTCTTAATGAGCGTGTGTCTTCGGTCGATGTCTCGCTGGGTCCGGATTCGGATAAAACCCTGCTGGACACCCTGACGGATGACCGACCAACGGATCCGTGTGAGCTATTGCAGGACGATGACTTGTCGCAGAGCATCGACCAATGGCTTTCAGAACTGACGGACAAGCAGCGCGAGGTGGTGATTCGCCGCTTCGGTCTGCGTGGCCATGAGAGCAGTACCCTGGAGGATGTTGGCCTGGAGATCGGCTTGACCCGCGAGCGGGTGCGGCAGATCCAGGTTGAGGGTCTCAAGCGCTTGCGGGAGATCCTGGAGAAGAATGGCTTGTCGAGTGAGTCGTTGTTTCAGTAACGGCTTGTAAGGTAGCTATGAGAACGCCCGGTGCATGGGAGTGCACCGGGCGTTTTGCGTTGTGGGAGCCCGGCTTGCCGACGATGGCGACCTTGAGGGCGGCTCTCGCTGGCAAGGGCAGCATCAAATTCCAGGCATAAAAAAACCCCGCTTTTAAGGGCGGGGTTCTTTCGACTAAGTCAGTACAAGTTAGATAACTTGAACTTCTTCAGCTTGCATGCCTTTCTGACCGCGGGTAGCGATGAAAGAAACCTGTTGGCCTTCTTTCAGGCTTTTGAAGCCGTCGGATTGGATAGCTTTGAAGTGAACGAACAGGTCGTCACCGGATTGTGGAGTGATGAAGCCGAAGCCTTTTTCATCGTTGAACCACTTAACGGTACCAGTTTGGCGATTAGACATGGTGTATCTCCTTGGACAAAGTTAACTGCGACTCAGGAAAAGCCCTGGCCGAGACTGAGTGCAAAGAGCAGGAAAAATTCTTGGAGATGGTTGGATCGAAATTCAACATATCGTGTAGAGATTCTCAGTGACACAAGCAGCACAGTGGCGCCACCTTAACCCTTTTTCCGGAACGTGCCAATGGTATTTCCGAAGGTTTCTCTATTTTCGTGACTGGCGGTGCCTTTTACAGGCCTGCGGCCCTTTAATTCAGGGGCAGGGCCCGCCCCATACGGCTGACAGTGATCGGGCGCAACTTAATCAAGAAAAACCCCTGCGTCCTTTGAACCGCGAGGCCAGCCCCGGTAAGATGCCCAACAGAATTTTCCACCTCGCTATTCAGGACACCCGCCATGAGCATCAAATCGGACAAGTGGATTCGCCGCATGGCGCAAGAGCACGGCATGATCGAACCCTTCGTCGAGCGCCAGATGCGCGGAGAGGGCGCCGAGCGCCTGATTTCGTTCGGGGTTTCCAGTTACGGCTACGATGTGCGTTGCGCCGATGAGTTCAAGGTGTTCACCAACATCAACTCGGCCACCGTCGATCCGAAAAATTTCGATGAAAAGAGTTTCGTCGATGTGAAGAGCGACGTGTGCATCATCCCGCCAAACTCCTTTGCCCTGGCGCGCACTGTCGAGTTCTTCCGTATTCCGCGCAATGTGCTGACCATCTGCCTGGGCAAGAGCACCTACGCGCGCTGCGGCATTATCGTCAACGTGACTCCGCTTGAGCCGGAATGGGAAGGCCACGTGACCCTGGAGTTCTCCAACACCACCACCTTGCCGGCCAAGATCTACGCCAATGAAGGCGTCGCACAAATGCTGTTCTTCGAATCCGACGAAGAGTGCGAAGTGTCCTATAAAGACCGTGGCGGCAAGTACCAGGGCCAGCGCGGCGTCACCCTGCCACGCACCTGATCGAAACGTCTTACAGAGCAAGGGAATTTGTCAGCGGGCAGGCACTCTATTGGGAGTACTGCCTCGGCGCGTGCACAGCGCGCCGAGCCACGCTTGAGGAGTACCCTATGAAGATCGACCCGCGAATCAGCGCCGAACTTGCCCGGCTTGAACCCAACCAGATTGGTGTTCTGGCCTGGTCCCTGATGGCCGACCCCGCCGCCGGCGGCATCCCTGGCCAGCCTGACCCCGATACCCCGGAACAACCCACCGAGCCTGGTGTGCCGACCCTGCCGGATGAGCCACCACCCGCGCCAGTGGCCTGACAGGCCTCCACAAACCGCTGGTAGCTTTTGTGGTGGCGAGCGGGCTTGCCCGCGTTGGGCTGCGCAGCAGCCCTGAAACCTGGCGCCGCGGTGTATCTGAAGACAGGCGGCAACGTTACAGGGGCTGCTACGCAGCCCGACGCGGGCAAGCCCGCTCGCCACAGTAAGGCCTCTTGCCTTGGCCTCTTACTTCAGATTGCCACTTAGAAACTGCCGCAAACGCTCGCTTTTCGGGTTGCCCAGCACGTCTTCCGGCGTGCCTTCCTCCTCCACCAGCCCGTGGTGCAAAAACAGCACCTGGCTGGAAACCTTGCGCGCAAAACTCATCTCGTGGGTCACCATGATCATGGTCCGCCCCTCTTCAGCCAGGCCCTGGATCACCTTCAGCACTTCGCCCACCAGTTCCGGGTCGAGAGCCGATGTCGGCTCGTCGAACAGCATCACCTCCGGCTCCATCGCCAGGGCGCGTGCGATCGCCACTCGCTGTTGCTGGCCCCCCGAGAGGAACGCCGGATACTGCTCGGCCACCCGTGCCGGCAGCCCTACCTTGTCCAGATAACGCCGGGCACGGTCCTCGGCGTCCTTTTTGCTGCAGCCCAGGACCCGGCGCGGGGCCATGCTGATGTTTTCCAGCACGCTCATATGGCTCCACAGGTTGAAGTGCTGGAACACCATCGCCAGGCGGGTGCGCAGGCGCTGTAGCTCGGCTTCGTCGGCCACGCGCATGCCGTGGCGGTCGCTGACCATACGGATCGGCTGGCCATCCAGGCTAATGGCGCCGTCATTGGGTTGTTCAAGAAAGTTGATGCAACGCAGGAAGGTACTTTTCCCCGAGCCGCTGGCGCCGATCAGGCTGATCACATCACCGCTTTTGGCCTTTAGCGAAACACCTTTGAGCACTTCATGGTCGCCATAGCTTTTATGCAGGCCTTCAACGGTCAGTTTGTACATGGGGCGTGCATCCTCAAGGCGATAGTAAATAGCCGCTGCGATAGGGCGTAAGGCCGGCGACATGGGCAATCACCATGCCGGCCGTGGCCATGCGCCTTAGCGAGCGGGCATACATCAGGCCGGCATGGCGGCAGTGAACGGGGGTGACGCGGTCGTGAATGGGGTCAATGACCTCGGCGACCAACTGCCCGGCCTCCAGGTATTCCCCTGGCAGCGCGTGGAACACCAGCAAGCCACCTAGCGGGGTTGCCACCGGTTCGACGGCAGCCAGCGGCGTGGCGGGGTAGGGCAAGTCGGGCAGGGGTGCAGGTTCGCCGCTGATTGCGCCAAATTGGATCAGATAGTCGATGATCGCCTGGCAATCGAGACTGGCCAGGCCGTGATTGACATCGCCCTGGCCGCGCAACTCCAGGGTCACGGAAAAACTGCCCTGGGGAATCTCGAAGCGCTCGCCAAAACGTTGCTGCAATTGCCACCAGAGCAGGGTGAAACACTCATCGAAGGATTGTCCCCCGGAATCGGTGGCCAGCAGGCAGGCTTCGGCGCCGATGTAACGGGCTAGCGGCTCGACCTGCGGCCAGGCCTCGGGGGTGGTGTAAAGGTGGGCGACGGCTTCGAAGTCGCAATGCAGGTCCAGCACCATATCGGCATCACAGGCCAGGCGTTGCAGCACCAGGCGCTGGGATTGCAGCTGCGTGGCCGGTACATGGCGGTCGAGGGCCTGGCGCAGGCTGTCGCGGATCAGCGCGACGTTGCGCCTTGGATCATCCCCCAGCCGGCCCTCGACCTGATTGCCGACCTCGTCACTGAGGTCGACAAACAGGCGATTGAAATTCTGCCCGCTCTCCAGCTCGTAGCGGCCCAGGGGAATGTCCATCAGCACTTGCTCCAGGCCCACTGGATTGGCCACCGGCACCAGCACGATTTCGCTGCGCAGGCGGCCGGCTGCAGCCAGTTCCGCCAGGCGTACCTTCAAGTGCCAGGCCACCAGCATGCCGGGCAGTTCGTCGGCGTGCAGCGAGGATTGGATGTAGATTTTGCCTTCGGCCTGCTCTGGCCCGAAGTGAAAACTGTGAATCTGCCGTGCCGTGCCTGGCACGGGGGCGAGGAGGGGATGAATCTGTTGCCGCATAGGGGCTCCTTAATGTCTCGGCCCGAGAAAGGCCAGCCAGCGCCGCTCCGCCAGACGAAACAGACCGACCAGGGCAAAGGTCACGGTCAGGTAGATCAGCGCAGCGATACCAAACGATTGGAAAGTCAGGAAGGTGGCCGAGTTGGCGTCCCGGGCGACTTTGAGGATGTCCGGGATCGTCGCGGTAAAGGCTACCGTCGTCGAGTGCAGCATCAGGATCACTTCATTACTGTAGTACGGCAATGAACGGCGCAGGGCCGACGGCATGATCACGTAGGCGTAGAGTTTCCAGCCGCTCAGGCCATAGGCTTTCGCCGCTTCGACCTCACCATGGGCCATGCTGCGGATGGCTCCGGCGAAGATTTCCGTGGTGTAGGCGCAGGTGTTGAGGGCAAAGGCCAGAAGGGTGCAGTTCATCGCGTCGCGAAAAAACGCATCCAGCAATGGTTGTGCGCGAACCGCAGCGAGGCTGTAGATACCGGTGTAGCAGATCAGCAGCTGGATATAGAGCGGTGTGCCGCGAAACAGGTAGGTGTAGAACTGCACCGGCCAACGGACCCAGCGCTTGGGCGAGACGCGGGCAATGGACAACGGGATCGACACCACGAAACCCATGCAGATAGAGGCCGTGAGCAGCCACATCGTCATGGCCAGGCCGCTCATATGGTTGCCATCGCTGTAGAGGAAAGGCCGCCAGTACTCCTGCAACAGTTCGATCATCGCACTGCCTCCCGTGAGCCGGCGGCGTAACGGGCTTCCAGCCTGCGCAGGACGAAGTTTGATGCGCTGGTAATGGCCAGGTAGATCAAGGCCGCCACCACCAGGAAAAAGAACAGTTGGTAGGTACTTTTGCCAGCATCCTGGGCAGCCTTGACCACGTCGGCCAGGCCGATGATCGACACCAGCGCCGTGGCCTTGAGCATCACCATCCAGTTATTGCCAATGCCCGGCAAAGCGAAGCGCATCATTTGCGGGAAGGTCACGTAGCGAAAGCGCTGCCCGCGCTTGAGGCCATAGGCCGTGGCGGCCTCGAGCTGGCCGCGGGGCACGGCGAGGATCGCGCCGCGAAAAGTCTCGGTGAAATACGCACCGTAGATAAAGCCCAGGGTAATCACCCCTGCGCCGAACGGGTTGATCTCGATGTATTCCCATTCCATGTAGTCGGTGAAGCTGGTCAGCCAGGTTTGCAGGCTGTAGAAAATCAACAGCATCAGCACCAGGTCCGGCACGCCGCGAATCAAGGTGGTGTACAGCTGCGCGGGAATGCGCAGCAGCGCCAGGCTCGACAACTTGGCGCTGGCGCCGATCAGTCCCAGCAGCACGCTGACGGCCAGGGACAGCACCGACAGCTTGATGGTCATCCAGGTGCCTTGCAGCAACAGCGGGCCAAACCCTTTCAAGCTGAACGCGCCAAGCCCGAGGGTCTGCAACAGGTCTTCAAACATGGGGTACGCCTTTGGCAATCGGTAGTGCGCCCACCCCTTGGAGCGGCGGGCGCCGCAGCGTTATTTGCCGCTGTACAGGTTCAGATCGCCGAAGTGTTTTTTCTGGATGGTGGCGTAGGTGCCATCATCGTGTAACGCTTTGATACCTTTATCCAGGAGGGCTTTCAGCTCTTTGTTACCTTTTGCGATGCCGACAGCCGTTTTGGAGGGCAGCATTTCGCTGTCTACGGGCTTGCTGACTTCATAGTCCGCCCCTTGTGGCGATTTCAGAAAGCCCAGTTCGGCCTGCAGCATGTCCTGGATCGACGCATCCAGGCGGCCCGAGGTCAGGTCGGCATAGACCTGATCCTGGTTCTGGTAGGCCTGGGTTTTCACTCCGGCCTTGTCCAGCACAGCCTTGGCGTAGGCTTCCTGGATGGTGCCTTGTTCATAGCCGACGGTCTTGCCCTTGAGAGAGGCCATGTCTTCGCTCAGGCCCGAGCCTTTCTTGAATACATAGGAGGTCGGCCCGGAAAACAGCTCGCTGGAGAAGTCGATGACCTTCTCGCGGGCCGGGGTCACGGTCATGGACGAAATCACACCGTCGAACTTCTTGGCTTTCAGGCCCGGGATCATGCCGTCAAAGTCACTTTCCACCCACTTGCACGTGACCTTCAGCTCCGCACAAATGGCATTGCCCAGGTCGATATCGAAGCCCACCAGGCTGCCGTCGGCGGCCTTGGATTCAAATGGCGCGTAGGAAGGGTCCACACCAAAACGCAATTCTTTGTATTCCTTGGCCAAGGCGGTACCGGCGGCCATGCACAGTGCGAGTGCAGAAAGGGTCAGCAATGCTTTTTTCATTAGGTAATCCCTGGGAACCAAGATAAGCGCTTGTGGCGCGATTAGGACTGTTACTGAACGGTGTCAGACGAATCGCAAGTAGCAATTTCTGCACCATAGTTCTGAACAGTCTTTTTAATTGGCGGGATTACACGAAGGGTAACGTAGGAAGCGCCCGATATCGGGCGCTAGAAATCTTCAGCACCATTGCAGTGCGGGTGGGTCGCCTACGTGGGATTACTTTCCCGGAACCAGGGTCAGACGAGTCTTGCCATACACCTTTTCAAAGTTCTGTGGCTGCATCGGGAAGCTCAGGTATTGCGCCTTGAGCCACGGATCAATGCCATTGGCATAGTTCGGGCTGGCAGGGTTGCCGGATTGGCCGATCCCGCCTTGACCCATCATTGGTTCCACCTGGCCGAAATCGACAATCATGCGCAGGGCCTGGACTTGGCTGGTGGCGAAATCCTGCCCCCAACTGTAGGGCGCTGCGTTCAACGTACTGTGATCGCCGCCGGCTGCCAATGGGCCGCGAATCGTCTGCCCGCCGGTGTTTTTCCAGGTGTAGCTGTGCAGTTTGCCCCATTGCCAGGCCTTGTGATCTGCGCCCAACTGGCTGTCGCCGGCGGTGATTGCAGCAGCCAGGCTGCGGGCGAGAATCGCCGGCTTGTCTTCTTTGCCTGGGGTGCGCAGGTCGTCCCAGAACGGGCTGTCTTCACGCCCCAGCAGATGGTCGGCCTGGGCCGCGTAGGACAGGTTGGCGTTGCTGACAAAGGCTTTCCAGGTGGCGCTGGATTCCGGGCCCAGCTCGTCGAGGAAAATCTGCCTGGCGCTTTCCTGCAGGAACAGTTGGTAGATCGCGGCGTCGGCCGAGGTGGCTGCCAGCCGCCCGTCGAACGCCATCAGGCGGCCCAGGGCCTGCTGCGCCTTGGCCCGCTCAGCGGCAGGCAGGGCATCAATCGCCTGCTTCAGTGGCTGGGCCATGCCCGGCGCCTGGAACATGCTTTTGAGTTTGACGGCGAACAGAGTGGTCTGGTCGTACTGCATGGCGATCACGCTGCGGCTGTCGTGCTTGCCGTTGCCGGCCAGTTGCGCCAGGCGTTCGCTGCGCTCCGGCGCGGCCCAGGAATTGGACAGTTGCATGCCGTAGCCGTGGGGCACCGTACGCTGGTTGGCCGTGCCGACCCAGCCCTGTGGCGGGTCCTGGTCATAGGGGTGCAGCATCGCATCGGCGTAGCCATCCCAGTCAAAGCGCCCGTCCCAGCCCGGCGAGGGCAGCAGGCCTTCACCTTCGCGGCGGTTGGGGAAACGCCCGGTGACCTGCCAGCCGATATTGCTGGCGTCGGCAAATACCATGTTCAGGGCGATGGCCCGAATCTCGCGGCTGGCGTCCGAGGCTTTTTCCACATTCTGCGCCCGGGACAGGTCGAAAAACGCATCCAGGCTCTTGTCGTCCTTGAAACTGGCGGTTTGCAGGGCCAGGCCGTAACCGCTGGTCAGCGACTGGGCGCTGTTGAGCAACGGTCCGTGGCGGGTTTCGTACACCGCCTCGCGAATCGGCCGCTGACCCTTGGCGAAGAAGGTTTCGTTACGCACGATTGTCGGCAGCCATTTGCCGTTGTGCTCGTAGTACAGCGCGCTGCCCTGGCGTTTGACCTTCTCCAGGAACAGGTCCTGGGTATCGCCGGACACCTGGCTCATGCTCCAGGCCACCTTGCCGTTGAAACCGGACAGCAAGGTAGGAATCCCGGCAATCGACACCCCGACCGCCTGGTATTTCGGCGCGCGGATTTGTACGAAATTCCACAGGGACGGCGCCTGCATAGGCGTAGACAGGTCGTTGGCCAACAGGCTGCGACCACTGCGGCTGCGTTGCGGGGCGATGGCCCAGTTGCTGGAGGTGGAAACCCCAAGGGTGTTGAGGCTGCCCAGGTGTTCGTTGATGCTGTTGAGCGTGGCAAGGCCGGGAATCTGCCCGAGATTGACGCCCTTGAGCTTGTCGGACTCCGCCACAGGCAGCGGTTCGTCCGGGTAGCTTGGGGTCAGCCAGGCGAGTTTGTCGGCGCCGACTTTTTGCGCCAGTACCAGGGCTGACAACTCTTCCTGCAGGTTGGCCGACTCACTGAAATTCAGCAGGCAAAACAACAGCGCCGAGTCCTCTGGCTTCCAGTACTCGGGCTTGTAGCCAGTCTGGGCCAGGTCCGTCGGCAGTTTGTCGCGGTAGCGGAACAGGTAGGCGTTGACGCCGCGGGCATACACTTCAAAGAAGCGCTTGAGGCGCGGCGACGAGGCGTTGTACAGCTCGCTGGCGCTTTTCTTCAGGTTGACGGCGCGCATGAAGCGGTCGACATCCAGCACGTCCGGACCGGACATCTCCGCCAGTCGGCCCTGAGCCAACAGGCGCAGGGTAACCATCTGGTTGATCCGGTCGCTGGCGTGCACATAACCGAGGGTGAACAGCGCGTCGTGGAAGGTACTGCTTTCAATCAGCGGCATGCCCTGGCTGTTACGCCGTACGGAAACATTCTGCGCCAGGCCCTTGAGCGGCTGCACGCCGGAAACGGGGGGCAGGGTGTCCCGGCTGTTCAGTGACTGGCAACCGGCCAGGCCCAAGGCACTGGCCACTGCCGCGGCAACGCCGAACCGGGGAAGAAAACGTGAGAGGGCTGGCGAGGCCATGGCAAAGCTCCTGCGGGGGGTAGCGTCAGTAAAGGCGCTACGTTAGTGAGCGCGGCGAACCGACGCAAGCGGGAGGCGATGCTAATTTTCAGGATTTGATTGAGCAGATGTGCGAGCTGTCGAGCTTTAGCCAGGCTGCGATAGGAACATCGCGCTGTATCTGGCAGCCCCAGCGCCTGCATCGCAGCCTCGCCGGGGCTCGACAGCTCCCACAGGGGGGAAGCGTGCATCAGGGTTTCGGCGGGTTGACCTTCTGCACCAGGTCATAGGCCCGCACTGTCGCCGGGCGTTCTTTGATCAGGTTGAACCAGCGATGCAGGTGGGGGAAGTCTTCCAGGCGCTGGCTCTGCCATTTGTGGGACACGATCCACGGGTAGATCGCCATATCGGCAATGCTGTAGGTCTCGCCGGCAACGAAGCTGCGGTCCGCCAGGCGCCGGTCGAGCACGCCATAGAGGCGCGCGGTTTCATCGACGTAGCGTTTGATCGCGTAGGGGATTTTTTCCGGGGCGAACTGGCTGAAATGGTGATTCTGCCCGGCCATCGGACCCAGGCCGCCCATTTGCCAGAACAACCATTGCAGCACTTCCTGGCGACCGCGCAGGTCCTTGGGCAGGAACTGACCGGTTTTTTCCGCGAGGTACAGCAGGATGGCTCCGGATTCGAACAGCGAAATCGGCGCGCCACCGTCGCTCGGGTGCTGGTCGACAATGGCAGGAATGCGGTTGTTGGGAGCGATCTTCAGGAAGTCTGGCTTGAACTGGTCGCCCTGGCCGATGTTGATCGGGTGCACCTCGTAGGGCAGGCCGGCTTCTTCCAGGAACAACGAAATCTTGTGACCGTTGGGGGTGGTCCAGTAATACAGGTCGATCATGAAGCTCTCCAGGATTGGTGATGCTTGAACGGGCAGGACGCCCGCTGATGTGCCTGTAGGTATAGGTAGTGCTCAGCTACCGAAAATTCAATGAAATATTTGCGTCTAACGATAGAACTGTAGGAGCCGGCTTGCCGGCTCCTGCGGGACGCGTATCAGGCGCCGTGGCACTTCTTGAACTTCTTCTCGCTGCCGCATGGGCATGGATCGTTGCGGCCAACGTCCTTCAGGGCGTTGCGCACCGGTTCCTGGTGGGCATGGCCGCAGTTCGGGCCGTGGACATGACCATGGTCGTGATCGTGGTGATCGTGATCGTGGTTGCAGTCAGGACCATGGACATGGGGTTGCTGAGTCATTGGTGTCGCTCCGGAATAAAATCGCCGGGGATTATCTCGCCATTGCGCATCACGTGCACGTCGTTACCGATGAGTAATCCGGTTTTCAACTCACCTTCCAGGCGATAGGGGATGGGGCGGTGCGGATTTTTCAGCAGGTCGGCGATCTCCCGCACCTGTGGCCACAGGTTGGTGCGCACCGTGACCTTGAAAAATCCCCGGCCATGGGGCGGTATGGTCAGCCACTCGTTGGATTCGCCCTCGGTCAGCTCCACGTCAGCCAGGCTGATCTTATAGATCAGGCCGCGCACGGTGAGGTCCGAGTCGTCACGGTTATCCACGCGAAAGTGCAGCTTGAATTTCTGCTCCAGCAGCTTGGCCCGCAGCAACTCGACCTTGACCAGATGGATCTGTGGCGGCGGCGTGTCATCGGCGAACCAGGACGCACAGCCCGAGAGGCCAACGGTCAATACCATTAAACAGCTGTAGGTTCGTAATCGGCTGACCATGACGCAATCCCTTGTAGGAGCCGGCTTGCCGGCGATGGTCGTCAACGATGACGAGGGTTGTGTGGTTTAGCGCGGTGTCCGTGGTTTTACAGGTAACTGGAACAGCACTTCTTGAACTTCTGCCCACTGCCGCACAGGCAGGCATCATTACGCCCGGCCTTCACCTCCACCGTAGGATCAATAAAGTACCAACGCCCATCGTTCTGTACGAAAGACGACTGTTCGCGGTGGCTGTGTTCGCCGGTGCTGTCATGCCAGCGTGCGGTAAAAGTGACAAAGGCATGTTCCGGCTGCCCACCAAACACCTCGGAGCTTTCCACTTCCAGGCCGAGCCAGGTGCTTTGCGCGCTCCAGGCCCCGATGGCATCACGGTCGAGGCCGTTCTGTTGTGCCGGTAGCGTAGTGGCCACCAGATAATCCACCAGCCCCAGCACATAGGCGCTGTAGCGTGAGCGCATCAACGCGGTGGCGCACGGCGCGGGGTGGCCAGTGTGGTAGTGGCCGCAACAGGCATCCAGCAGGTTGCCGCTGCCGCAAGGGCAAATGGATGTACTCATGGTTACCACCAATACTTTCCGAAATTTTCCGGGTTGGCCCAGAACCGGGCATTCAGCCAGTCCGGCACTTGTTTGTATTCAAGCAGATCGTAGGTAAACAGCGTCAGTACCTGATTGTCGCGGCAAAACTGCTCATTGGTCTGCAGGGCCAGGGAGAAAAAGTCGGTGTCCTTCCAGCCGCAGGCGGCAAGGTCGGCGAGAACGGCGATGCGGCTGGCATTGAGGTTGCGCACGCCGCCCAGCAGCTCCAGACCTGCACGTTTTGACAGGTGCTCCAGGCAATCGACCACCAGGGCCAGGTCAAATCGCTGGGCGGCCACCTCAGGTGGCAATGGCCCAGGCCCGGCGACGCAGACCACGGTGTCAGGGTGCGCCTGCTGGAATGCCTCCAGCGCCGGGAAGTGGCCGGCGCCCAACACCAGCAGGCGTTTGGGGGCTTGGCGATCAAGCAGGGCAGCGAGTGCTTGCTGCGGAGTACGGGAAGAATTGCCGGCGGTCATCGAAGATCCTCACATCAGAACCTTCAAGACTAGCCTGCTTGAGCGTGCGGGCCTAGAGCGGGCGCTCGCCTGTCGACCGGAAAAAGCGGCCTCGTCCAATGAATACGGGGGTGTGGCCGGCTGGCGCAGATGAAAAGAGCGGTCTTTACTCCACCCATCGGCTTGCGGCCGATCCCCTCAGGAGAAATCAAATGAGCATCATGCGGACAGCTCTACCCTTGGTTCTGCTAACCGGAGTATTGACAGGTTGCGCAGGCTTGCAAAAAACCGACTGGCCCACCTGTGCCGCCCTCGGCGGCGTAACCGGGGCCGCGCTGGGCGCTACCGAAAGCTCTTCATGGGCTGGCGGTGGCGCATTGTTGATTGGCGGCATGGCCGGCGCCTATTGCTGGGTGCATGGCGACGGTGACGAAGACGCGGATGGCGTCCCGGACAGTCGCGACAAGTGCCCGGGCACCCCGAAGGGCGTGCAGGTGGATGCCAACGGCTGCCCGCCGGTACCTGAGGCGGTCGTCGTCGAGGAAGTGGTCGTGGTCCAGGAAGAGACCATCGTGATTCGTGATGTGCACTTCGAGTTCGATTCGGCCCGGCTGACGGCCGCCGACAAAACCAAGCTCGACACGGTTGCCACACGCCTGAAACAGGAAGCACCGACTGCGCAGTTGCGGGTCAGCGGGCACACCGACAGCGTCGGTAAAGATGCCTACAACCAGAAACTTTCGGAAAAACGCGCCCGTTCGGTGACCGAGTACCTGGTCAGCTCCGGCGTGCCCCGCAGTAACTTTGTGTCGGTGACGGGGGCCGGTGAGAGCCATCCGGTGGCCGACAACAAAACCGCCGACGGCCGCGCCCAGAACCGTCGCGTGGAAATTCAAATCAACCGCTAAGACATTTCTGATATGCCCCTGGGTGGTGCCAGGGGCATTTCTTACAGCTGTATCAGACGATTCTCGGCGATCTGGCCGCCAAGTCGCAGCCTTCTCAAGTTTTTTAATCCTTCACTGGCAAATCGCCTGTAGAACTCGTTACTGTGCGCCCAAAGAATAATGTGCAAGGGGGCGTAGGGCATGAAGCTGTTGCTAGGATTGGGGAAGTTGCTGGCGATGCTGTTCTGGACGGTGGTGCTGGTCAACCTGTTCAAACCGCTGACTAATCCATTTCATCTGTTGGTCAACCTGGTCGGCAGCCTGTTGTTGCTGGTCCATCTTCTGGAGTTGGTGTTGTTCAACGCCAGCGTCAAACATCGTGCTCACCCCTGGCGTGACCGCCTGCTGATCCTGTTGCTGGGGATGTTCCATATAAAGAGCCTGCCTGCGCCTACGGCTAACCAAGACAACAAGGATGCCAATCATGCGTAAGGTTTTTCTCCTGGCCCTGCTGGTCAGCCCCATTGCCCTGGCCGAAAGCGTCAGTGTCGAGACCCACTCGCTGATGCGCTTGCCCAACAGCACCAGCGTGCTGCAGTTGGAGCGCCTGGAAGTGGCGGACTATGGCACCTTGTTGATTCCGGCCAATATCACCCAGGTCACTGTCGACGAACTGCACCTGGGCCGCGAAGCGCGGATTGCCATCGTGCCCAGCGCCTCGGCCCTGCAGTTGCAGGTGCGGCACGCGCAGTTGGAGCATGGCAGCCAAATCACCTCCCGTGGCGCGCCCGGCACCCATGAAAAACCGGCCCGGCCGGGGCGTGACCTGACCCTGCGGATCAATGGGTTGATTGCAGAAGAACTGTCCGTCGATGCCCGTGGTGGCACCGGTGCCCAGGGTTACAGCGGCCTGGATGGTGCCAATGGCGAAGACCCTGGTTGCACCTGGGGGTCGGCCGGACGTGGCGCCAATGGCGACAACGGTGGCGACGGGCTGCCGGGGGCTGCGGGGGCGGCGGTGCGCATCGAGTTGCCGCGGGATTATCCGAGTGAGCAGATCAAGGTCTGGGTCGAGGGTGGTGCGGGTGGTTTACCGGGTGTGGCCGGCAAGCCGGGCAAGGGCGGGGCGTCCAAGGGTTGCCTGGTGTACCGCGCCGACGGCGGCGAGAAAGGCCGGCCGGGTCTGGAAGGCCAGGCGGGGCCGGCGGGGCCTGCCGGTACGGTGACCATCCAGCGGCTTTGAGCTATCGGCACTGGCCCATCGCGGGCAAGCCCGCTCCCACATTTTTAAGGTATTCACAAATCAAAGTGTGGGAGCGGGCTTGCCCGCGATGAGGCACTGAGGAACAACCTCAGAACATCGGCCGAGCCGAAGCCACGCCCACCACCACCAACCCGACAATCAGATTGATCCCTACCAGCTTTCGGATTCTTCCCAGCACCTGCGCGCCCGTCGCCCAGTCCTCGGCCGCCACAGCCGTGCGCAGTTCAGGCAGTTGCAACGCCTGGATGCGGATAAACAGCGCGGTCATTACCACATACAAGCCCATCATCACTTGCACATAACGCGGCGCGGTTTCAAACCCGTTGAAGCGCAGTTGCAACACGCCGACGCCACTGATCGGCAAGATCAGCACCGCGACCCAGACCCACACGAAAAAACGCTGAAACACATTCATCCACAATTTCAGCCGTGGAGGGCCGTCGAGCGCCGCCATTGCAGCCGGGCGCAGGATCATCCAGGCGAAAAACATACCGCCAACCCATACCAGGGCGGCCAATACATGCAGGGTGTAGGCAAGGCTAAACACGGTCATTGAGGTACTCCGTTCTGCGCGGGATTAATTAGCGGGGTATGATAGCGGCCGATCCGAACCACTGAAAATTTATCCAGCGTTTTTTGCGCCCGACTATCCATGATCAGCACTGAACTCAAAACCACGATCCAGGGCGCCTACTCGCGTTTTCTCGAAGCCAAGAGCTTGAAACCGCGCTACGGCCAGCGCCTGATGATCGCCGAAGTGGCCAAGGTCCTCGGGGATATCGACACCGACGACGAAGGCCGGCGCAGTGGCGACCCTGCGGTCGTGGCCGTCGAGGCCGGCACCGGTACCGGCAAGACTGTGGCCTACAGCCTGGCGGCGATTCCCACTGCCAAGGCCGCCGGCAAGCGCCTGGTGATTGCCACCGCCACCGTGGCCCTGCAAGAGCAGATCGTCTACAAAGACCTGCCGGACCTGATGCGCAACAGCGGCCTGAGCTTCACCTTCGCCCTGGCCAAGGGCCGTGGCCGCTATATGTGCCTGTCCAAGCTGGATGTGCTGTTGCAGGAAGGCCACGCGCAAACCGCCACGGCCTCGCTGTTCGAAGAAGAAGGCTTCAAGATCGAAGTCGATGAGGCCAGCCAGAAGCTGTTTACCAGCATGATCGAGAAGCTGGCCGGCAATAAGTGGGACGGCGACCGCGACAGTTGGCCCAACGCCCTTGAAGATGCCGACTGGGCGCGCCTGACTACCGATCATAGCCAGTGCACCAACCGGCACTGCCCCAACTTCGGCCAGTGCGCCTTCTACAAGGCCCGCGAAGGCATGGGCAAGGTCGACGTGATTGTCACCAACCACGACATGGTCCTGGCTGACCTGGCCCTGGGCGGCGGCGCCGTGCTGCCCGACCCGCGCGACACCCTCTACGTGTTCGATGAAGGCCATCACCTGCCCGACAAGGCCATCGGCCACTTTGCCCACTACACACGCCTGCGTTCCACCGCTGACTGGCTGGAAACCACCGCCAAGAACCTCACCAAGCTGCTGGCCCAGCATCCGCTGCCGGGCGACCTGGGCAAGTTGATCGAACAGGTGCCGGAGTTGGCGCGGGAGATCAAGACCCAGCAACAGTTCATGTTCAGCGCCTGCGAACAGGTGGCGGACTTCAAGCCCGGCGAAGACGTTGAAGGTCGCGAGCGGCCACGCCATCGCTTTGTCGGCGGGCTGATCCCCGAGCATATGCGCGAGATGGGCGTGGAGTTGAAGAAGGGCTTCTCACGCCTGACCGACCTGTTCACCCGCCTCACCGACCTGCTCAAGGAAGGCATGGACGGCGAGGTCAATATCGGCATCGCCAGCAACCAGGCCGAAGAGTGGTATCCGTTGTTTGGCAGCCTGTTGTCCCGTGCCCAGGGCAACTGGGAGTTGTGGACGGCCTTCACCGTTGAAGACCCGGAAGACAATCCACCCATGGCCCGCTGGCTGACGCTGTCGGAGAGCGGTGCGCTGTTCGATATCGAGGTCAACGCCAGCCCGATCCTTGCCGCAGAAATGCTCCGGCGCAACCTGTGGAATGTGGCCTACGGCGCCCTGGTGACCTCGGCCACCCTGACGGCCCTGGGCACCTTCGACCGCTTCCGCATGCGCGCCGGCCTGCCGAAAAAAGCCGTCACTGCCGTGGTCCCCAGCCCGTTCCATCACGCCGACGCTGGCGTGCTGCGGGTGCCGGACCTCAAGGCCGACCCACGGGATGCGCCGGCCCACACCGCGGCAATCATTCGTGACCTGCCGTCGCTGGTGGAAGGCTCCAAGGGCACCCTGGTGCTGTTCTCGTCGCGTAAACAGATGCAGGACGTGTTCGACGGCCTCGACCGCGACTGGCGCAAACAGGTGTTTATCCAGGGCAACCTGTCGAAACAGGAAACCCTGAACAAGCACAAGGCGCGGGTTGATGGCGGGGACTCCAGCGTGCTGTTCGGCCTGGCGAGCTTTGCCGAAGGTGTCGACCTGCCCGGTGCCTACTGCGAGCACGTGGTGATCGCCAAGATCCCGTTCTCGGTGCCGGATGATCCGGTCGAGGCTGCGCTGGCCGAGTGGATCGAAGCCCGGGGCGGTAATCCGTTCATGGAGATCTCGGTACCGGATGCCTCGTTGAAGCTGGTCCAGGCCTGTGGTCGCTTGCTGCGTACCGAAGAAGACCGGGGCACCATCACCTTGCTCGACCGCCGTCTGGTCACTCAGCGCTATGGCAAGGCGATCCTGAATGCCTTGCCGCCTTTCCGGCGCGAAATTTCTTAAGCCGCAGTGGGCGAATTCGCCCACTTCGTGGTCTATCTCATGTATGTCATCAGGCCATTCACCGGCCAATTGGGAGAACCTTGTTCGTATGATCCGCACGCTGCCTGCTCTTTTTGCCTTGTTGTTCGCTGCGCCATTGCTGGCCGCGCCGGCCGGGCAACAGACGCTGTTCAACTTTGTCCGGCCGGCCGATGTGGTTAAGGTGGCGACCCAGGACGCCAGCCTGCCGCAATACAACGCCGAACAGACCCCGGAAGGCGAGGTGTTGCGCCGCATCACCTTCAACCCGGCGGCGGAACCGAGCCTGGTGCTCAGCCCGCAGAGTGGCGTGTGGGACTGGTCGCAATCGAGTGCCATGAGCCTGCGTATCCAGAGTGCGATGGACTGGGCGCTGACCTTGTACGTCAAGGTGCAGAGCAGCGACGGCAAGACCCTGGTCAGCCGGATTGATTTGCCGGCGGGACCTGCGCAAACGCTGCTGGTGCCACTGCAAGCCAATTCGCCCTTGAGCCAGGGTATGAAAGCCGGGCCGCCGATGCCGATCACCGTGGACGGTCAGCGCGTGATGCTGGCCGGCAGCGCTGGCGAGCTCGACCGCAGCCAGGTGGTCTCGGTCACGCTGTCGATGATCCAGCCGGCTGCGCCGCAAAGTATCCTGCTGGAGCGCTTTGGCGTGCAGGACAGCGAGCCGGTGCTCAAGGCTGCCTACAGTGAGTTGGTGGATGCCTACGGGCAGTCCAACCGCGCGCGCTGGCCGGAAAAGGTCAGCAGCGACGAGCAGTTGAAAGCCGCGGCCGCCAAGGAGCAGCAACAGCTCAAGGGCTGGCTTGCGGAGCGTGACAAGGCGGGCCTGGACAAGTTTGGCGGCTGGACCAAGGGCCCGGCCTTTGACGCCAGCGGCTTCTTTCGTACCGAAAAGCGTGATGGGCGCTGGTACCTGGTGACACCCCTGGGGCATCCGTTCTACTCCCTGGGCGTCAACACGGTGACCCCGGACAACAGCCAGACCTATGTCGCCGGCCGCGAATGGATGTTTGGCGCGTTGCCCAAGGCGGGTGAGCCCTTCGACAAGTATTACGGCAGTGGCGACAACCGTGGCGGCAATGGCGCGGATGTAGGGCGTGGCTTCAATGTGGGGCGCTGGTATGACTTCTACGGCGCTAACCTGCAACGCACCTATGGCCAGGCGTGCGACCCGGCAGCCCAGGCCCAGCCCTGCACAGCCCAGGGGTTTGACCAGGCGCGCTGGGTTAGCCACACCCTGGACCGCCTGCAGGCCTGGGGTTTCAACACCGTCGGCAACTGGAGCGCCCCGCAACTGGTTGGCGCGGATCGCGTGCCTTACACCTTGCCGCTGTCGATCATTGGCGACTACACCAGTATCAGCACCGGTATCGACTGGTGGGGCGGCATGCCCGATCCCTTCGACCCGCGCTTTGCCATGGCCACCGAGCGGGCGGTCGCGATTGCCACCCGTGACCATCGCGACGACCCCTGGTTGATCGGCTTCTTTGCCGATAACGAACTGGCGTGGGCCGGTCCTGGCAACGATGCGAAATCCCGCTATGCCCTGGCCTACGGCACCCTGCGAATGACCACCGATGTGCCGGCCAAGCGTGCGTTCCTCAAGCAACTGCGCGATAAATACCGTAACGAAGATGGCCTGTCCAAAGCCTGGGGTATTCAATTGGCGGGCTGGGAGTTGATGGAAGATCCAGGCTTCGAGCCGCCCGTTCCCAACCCCGAGCACCCGGAAATCGAAGCCGATTTCCAGTACTTCCAGAAGACCTTCGCCGACGCCTACTTCAAGACCATCTCCGATGCGCTGAAATGGCATGCGCCCAACCAACTGCTGCTGGGTGGCCGCTATGCGGTCAGCACCCCGGAAGCCGTGGCGTCCTGCGCCCAGTACTGTGATGTACTGAGCTTCAATATGTACACCCTCAAGCCCCAGGACGGTTATGACTTCGCCGCCCTGCGCGGGCTGGACAAGCCGGTATTGATCAGCGAGTTCAACTTCGGCTCGACCGACCGTGGCCCGTTCTGGGGTGGCTTGACGCCCTTGGCCAGGGAGGAGGCGCGTGGCCCGGCTTACGCGACGTTCCTCAAGCAGGCCATGGCCGAGCCGTCGATTGTTGGCGTGCACTGGTTCCAGTACCTCGATCAGCCGGTGACCGGGCGATTGCTGGACGGTGAAAATGGCCATTTTGGCCTGGTGGGAATCACCGATGTGCCCTTCCAGGGTTTTGTCGACAGTGTGCGTAAAAGCAACCTGGCGGCGATCCAGCAATTGGGCCGCAAAGCTGAAAAAGCCAAGGTCGCCCAGGCTGCCACGGGTTCCCAAAGCCAGTAATGGCTGGAACAATGAGCGCCATTTAACGCAGGACTTTTCCGAGGGGGGATGCAGGTGCAGATTCAGGGTCATTACGAGCTTCAATTCGAAGCAGTGCGCGAAGCCTTCGCCGCGCTGTTTGACGACCCTCAGGAGCGTGGTGCGGCGCTGTGTGTACAGATTGGCGGGCAAACCGTCCTTGATCTGTGGGCCGGCACTGCCGACAAGGACGGTGCCGAGGCCTGGCACAGCGACACCATCGCCAACCTGTTCTCCTGCACCAAGACCTTCACCGCCGTCACCGCGCTGCAACTGGTAGCCGAGGGCAAATTGCAGTTGGACGCCCCGGTTGCCAACTACTGGCCGGAGTTCGCTGCGGCAGGTAAACACAACATCACCCTGCGCCAACTGCTTTGCCATAAGGCCGGGCTGCCCGCGTTGCGTGACATATTGCCTGCCGAGGCCCTGTATGACTGGCCCTTGATGACTGCCGCCCTGGCCGCCGAAACCCCCTGGTGGACACCCGGCGAAGGCCATGGCTACGCGGCCATCACTTATGGCTGGCTGGTCGGTGAACTGCTGCGCCGCGCCGATGGGCGTGGGCCGGGGGAGTCGATTGTGGCGCGGGTTGCCCGGCCACTGGGCCTGGACTTCCATGTCGGGTTGGCGGACGAGGAATTTTATCGTGTCGCCCACATTGCCCGGAGCAAGGGCAATATGGGGGATGCGGCAGCCCAACGGTTGTTACAGGTCACCCTGCGTGAGCCCGAAGCAATGACTACCCGGGCGTTTACCAATCCGCCTTCTATACTAACCAGCACTAACAAGCCTGAATGGCGCCGCATGCAGCAGCCTGCGGCAAATGGTCATGGCAATGCGCGCAGTTTGGCCGGGTTTTATAGTGGTTTGTTGGACGGAAGTTTGTTGGAAGCCGATATGCTTGAACAACTGACCCGCGAGCACAGTGTTGGGCCGGATAAAACCTTATTGACGCAAACCCGCTTTGGCCTGGGTTGCATGTTGGACCAGCCAGACGTGCCCAACGCGACGTTCGGCCTTGGCCCACGTGCATTTGGGCATCCTGGGGCCGGTGGATCCGTGGGCTTTGCCGATCCGGAACATGATGTAGCATTTGGTTTTGTGACCAATACACTGGGGCCGTATGTACTTATGGACCCGCGCGCACAAAAGTTGGTAAGAATATTGGCCGGTTGTCTGTAAATAGCTTGCTGTCTGGCGTTTTTTTGTTAAAAAGGCACCTACAAAAGACGCTGGAAAAGTATTGTTACTTTAAACTTCGTGAAGCGTCCGTTTAACGGGTCATTCAGACCCCTGTGTTTTCTCATTTTGTGGATATCTCATGTTATCGAACAAGTCCTTGGCTCTGGCGCTTTGCCTCACTATTACTGGCTGTGCACAAAACCCACAAAATGATGCGTCTGGCGAGCATTGGTGGTCATTCGGGTCCGACAAGGCGGCGGCCAAGGACGTTACCGCCAAGGCCGATGCCAAGGCGGCTGACGCCAAGGCTGATCTCAAGGCCGATCTGAAGGCGGCAACACCTGCTCCCGCTGCGGCGCCGGTAGTGGCCAAGGCTGAAAGCGACACCAAATGGTGGTGGCCGTTTGAAAGCAAGCCAAAACCCCTGAACAAAGTCGATGTGACCAACATCCCGATGCCAGACCCGAAAATCACCCAGGCCTGGTTGGATGACTACGAGCCACGCCTGCGCGCCGCGATCAAGGACAGCAACCTGCAACTGGAGCGTCGCGACAACGTACTGGTGGTGATTGCCCCGGTCGATGGTTCGTACAACCCGAAGCGCCCGGCGATGTTGTTGCCGGTGACCCTGGGTCCGTTTACCCGTGTCGCCAAGGCCGTTGAAAAGGATCCGAAGACTGCCGTGCTGGTCCTGGGCCACATCGACACCGTGCAGAACCAGGCCCTGACCAAGGAGCGTGCCCAGTCCATTGCTTCGATCTTCAGCCTCAGCGGCCTGAAGCAGGACCGCCTGATGTTGCGTGGCATGGGCGACCTGATGCCCCGCGCCGCCAACGACAGCACCCAGGGCCGCGCCCTGAACCGGCGCATGGAAATCATGTTCACCCAGCGCACCACCATGCTGGCACTGCTGAGCAAGTACAACTCGCCAAACCCGCCGAAGCCTGAACTGGTAGCGGTACAGGACGTCGTTGCTCCTGCGCCGGTGGCCAAGAAAGCCGTGGCCGCGAAGAAAACCCCGGCCAAGAAGACCGCCGCCAAGCCAGCCGCGAAAAAAGCCGCCGCCAAGCCGGCAGCCAAAAAACCGGTGGCCGCCAAGGCAGCGGCACCTGCGAAAAAAGTAGCGGCAAACGACCAGGCGAAAAACTGAGCAGTTGAGCGAGAAGGATAAAGCCCCATGAACCAGGCATTGGCGGATATGCGCCGTGACTACACGCGGGACGGTTTGAGCGAGGCCCAGGCCCCGGACGAGCCGTTTGCCTTGTTCCACCAGTGGTTCAGCGATGCGGTCAAGACCGAGCAAGCGCCGGTGGAGGCCAACGCGATGACCCTGGCGACCGTGGACCAGGAGGGCCGGCCTCACTGCCGAGTCCTGCTGCTCAAGGGCCTGGATGCCCAGGGTTTTACCTTCTTTACCAACTACCAGAGCGCCAAGGGTCAGCAAATGGCAGCCCGCCCGTTTGCTGCCATGACCTTCTTCTGGCCGACCCTGGAGCGCCAGGTGCGCATCGAGGGGCGGGTGGTCAAGGTCACGCCTGAGGAATCGGATGCCTACTATCAGGTGCGACCCCTGGGCAGCCGCATCGGTGCCTGGGCTTCCCCGCAAAGCCAGGTGATCCGTGATCGCCAGCAATTGCAGGACTTGCTCACGCTGACCGAACAGCGCTTCAGCGATACCCAGCCGGCGTGCCCGGAGCACTGGGGGGGGTATCGCCTGCTGCCGGAACGCATCGAGTTCTGGCAGGGCCGGGCGAGTCGCTTGCATGACCGCTTGAACTATCGCTTGCAGGGTACCGACTGGACCCGCGAGCGCCTGGCGCCCTGAGTGCGCCTTTAGACACCTGTAATCCATATGGGCGCTGTGGCCTGGAGTCAGGTGTTCCTGCCGAAGTCTCTACTCCGGGGCTTGTGGTGTGTATTGCCGTGCTGCGTCCTGCAGCCATTGTGGTAAATCCTTACGCTTGACCTTCTCTGCCTTGGCGCGGTCCAACTGTTGCAGCATAAAGTTGCGCTTGCGCTGATCGTCTCCAGCCAGGGACAGCGCCAGGTCGCGATCTACCCAGCGCTTGATCCGCCGGTAGAGCCACCAGTGGAAGTACAGGCCGGCGGCGGTGGTAGCTACAATGATGAAGTAGTCCATGAAATTCCTTGTCTGGGTGTAGGTGCTACCGTTTGTCGGGTTTTGCGGTACAGCCTGTCTGTACTGGGGCTGAATGAAAGCAATTTTCTCCGGGCCGTGCCGTGACAGGCGTCAAGCAGCGGAGTCTAATAAAGATATGTCCTTTGGAGTTGATGCTATGCGTAAGTCTGTTCTGCTGGTTGCCTGCTTTACCACCATGTCGTTGCTGCTGGGTGGCTGCGCCTCCAGTCTGACCGGCGACTCGTACTCCCGTGACGAAGCCCGTCGTGTGCAAAGCGTGCGCATGGGTACCATCGAATCCCTGCGTCCGGTCAAGATCGAAGGCACCAAGACCCCAATCGGCGGCGCAGCAGGCGCGGTCATCGGCGGTGTTGGCGGTAGCGCCATCGGTGGCGGTCGCGGCAGCATCGTGACTGCCGTTATCGGCGCCGTGGCGGGCGGCCTGCTGGGCTCGGCCACCGAAGAAGGCCTGACCCGTACCCAGGGCGTGGAAATCACCGTGCGCGAAGACGACGGCAGCATGCGCGCCTACGTCCAGGCGGTGCAGGAAAACGAAATCTTCCGCATCGGCGACCGGGTGCGCATCATGACTGTAGATGGGACCAGCCGCGTTACCCGCTAAGCGTCATACAGTAAAAGAAAAACCCCGACCGGGTGACTGGTCGGGGTTTTTTTCGGTTCGGCTAAGGATTTTCTTAATGTGATTTTTGATTTCGACCGGGCGCGTTAAACGTTGCAGGTAAGTTGGAAGTGATGAGCAGAGTCATCTATTGCTCTGCCGGCCAAGGTTTCTATAGCCGTTAGTTGAGCGGGGGCAGGTTGTAGACCTCCCAGCCATGTTGCTCGACTACAAACGCCTGGAGGTCAGTAACCTTATCGAAGGCTGCAATCAGATATCTCATGGTGCGAATCTTCTTTGTTCTTTTGGATTTTCGTAGAGAGGATTTGGCGAACACGCCCCCGACAGCAGGGGGCTGTCCTTGTTGTTGGCCATCCTGCCCACCTGGCCGTGACATCCGTTCTTGCAGGCGGGTGTGCGACGTTAGGGGAGGCGCAGGAGAAAGAAGGTAGGAAGGTGCTGTAAGCGAGGGGGGAAGAGGCTGAAACAGCGCATGGGGGCAAGACAGGCCTGCCCCCACATGACGTGTTAAGCGTTGACTGTCACCTGCTTACGACTGGCCATCGCCGTCACGGCATAACCAATCAATGCCGCGAGGATCGAGCCGGTGAGAATGCCCATCCGGTCCATCCCGGCGTATTCGCTACTGCCCGGCAAGAACGCCAGTGAGCCGACAAACAGGCTCATGGTGAAGCCGATGCCACACAGGATGGCGACACCCATGACCTGGCCCCAATTGGCGCCGGTCGGTAGGGCGGCCAGCCCGGTTTTCACGGCGAGCCAGGTCAGGCCAAACACACCGACCGTCTTGCCCACCAGCAAACCTGCCGCGATACCCATCGGCACGTGGTGGGTGAAGCTTTCCAGATTGACCCCGGCCAGCGACACGCCAGCGTTGGCAAAGGCGAACAGCGGCAGGATGCCGTATGCCACCCACGGGTGCAGGGCGTGTTCCAGGCCGAGCAGGGGCGAGGGCTCGGCGTTCTTGGTGCGCAGCGGAATGCAGAACGCCAGGGTGACGCCGGCCAGGGTGGCGTGAACACCGCTCTTGAGCACGCAGACCCACAGGATCAAGCCGATGATCAGGTACGGCCCGAGCTTGACCACGCCCAGGCGGTTCATGGCGATCAACGCGACAAGGCAGGCGCCGGCGCCCGCCAGCGACGCGCTGGACAGTTCGCCGGAGTAGAAAATCGCAATGACGATGATGGCGCCCAGGTCATCAATGATCGC
Organism: Pseudomonas sp. WS 5410; assembly: GCF_012985645.1. NCBI lineage: Bacteria > Pseudomonadati > Pseudomonadota > Gammaproteobacteria > Pseudomonadales > Pseudomonadaceae > Pseudomonas > Pseudomonas sp. WS 5410. Next base: position 112,471 of record NZ_JAAQWS010000009.1, read on the forward strand.
CAGGGTCATCAGGAACAGCTTCAGCGACACCGGTACACGCTTGCCCAGCAGTGCCAGCACGCCCAGGGCAAAGGCGATATCGGTGGCCATCGGGATGGCCCAGCCGCCGAGTGCCGCCGGGTTATCCTTGTTCAAGGCCCAGTAGATCAGCGCCGGCACCACCATGCCGCCGATGGCCGCAGCCCCTGGCAGCACAACCTGGGAAGGCTTGGACAAATGGCCATCGAGCAGCTCGCGCTTGACCTCCAGGCCGATCAGCAGGAAGAACAGGGCCATCAGGCCGTCGTTGATCCACAGTAGCGATGGCTTGGCGATTTGCAGGGCGCCGATCTGTACGGCGACGGGCACTTCAAGAAAGCTGCTGTAGAACGACGACAGCGGCGAGTTGTTGATGATCAGGGCCAAGGCGGCTGCAGCGATCAGTAACAGACCGCTGGCCGCTTCGAGCTGGAAGAAACGGGTAAACGTGCTACGCAGAGGCAAGGGACGCTCTCCAATCAAGGTTCAATAGGGGCGTACCCTAACCCGTACTGTTAGTTGTTAAAACAAAAGTTATATTCTTTTTTGTTATATAAAAGTGCGGTGCTAGGGATTGGCTCAAAGCCTAGCAATTCTGTATCGAATTAAGTCATGACTGTATCTGTGTGCAGTGTAGGAAACACCCTAAGATCAAGCCTGAAAATTTAATGGAACTTGAGCATGAGCGACCACCGTCAGTGGGCCCGAGAGGCCATTCGTATTATTGAAGCGGACTTCCAGCGCAGCGCCGACACCCACCTGATCCCACTGGCATTGCCGGGCTTGCCGGGGATCGAATTGTATTTCAAGGATGAGTCCAGCCACCCCACCGGTAGCCTTAAGCACCGCTTGGCCCGCTCCTTGTTCTTATATGCGCTGTGCAACGGCTGGCTCAAGCCCGGCGCGCCGGTGATCGAGGCCTCCAGTGGCTCCACCGCGATTTCTGAAGCGTACTTCGCGCGCTTGCTGGGCCTGCCGTTTATTGCGGTGATGCCGGCCACCACGTCCCAGGAAAAAATTGCCCAGATCGCCTTCTATGGCGGCAAGAGCCACCTGGTGCAGGACCCCACGCAGATCTACGCCGAATCCGAGCGCCTGGCGCAGGAAAGCGGTGGGCACTTCATGGATCAGTTCACCTATGCCGAACGGGCTACCGACTGGCGGGCGAACAACAATATTGCCGAGTCGATCTTCCAGCAGTTGCGCTTCGAGCGGCATCCAGAGCCGAGCTGGCTGATTTCCAGCCCGGGTACCGGCGGTACCACGGCGACTCTGGGGCGCTATGTGCGTTACCGCCAGCATTGCACCCGAGTGTTGTGTGCCGACGCCGAGCGTTCGGTGTTCTTCGATTATTACCAGAGCGGTGATGCCAGCTTGCGCCTGGACTGCGGCTCACGGATCGAAGGCATTGGTCGGCCACGGGTGGAAGCGTCGTTCCTGCCCAAGGTGATTGATGCAATGGTCAAGGTGCCGGATGCCTTGTCGCTGGCCGCCATGCATTACCTGGCGCAGCGCTTGGGACGGCGGGTCGGGGGATCCAGCGGCACCAACCTGATCGGCGCGTTGATTGCTGCGCAGCAGATGCAGGCGGCGGGGGAGTCGGGGTCTATCGTGGCGATTCTGTGTGACGGTGGCGAGCGTTATGCCACGACCTACTATGACGATGCGTGGCTGGTTGGGCAGGGGTATGCGCTGGAAGAGTTGATCGACGCGGTTGCCGCCAGTGTCGAGCGTGGCGAGCCGTTGCCGGACAGCGTATTGCGCGCCAATATCTAAACTGCCTGGCGCATGACGATCACTGTGGGAGGCGGGCTTGCCCGCTCCCACAATGGAGCGCGTTTACTCAGGCTTCGATCCCGAGGATGTTGCGCGCCACGGCTTCGGCAATCCGAATCCCATCAACGCCTGCCGACAGGATCCCGCCGGCATAACCTGCGCCTTCACCCGCCGGGAACAGACCTTTCACATTCAAGCTCTGCATCGACGCGTCGCGGGTGATCCGCAGTGGCGACGAAGTGCGGGTTTCGATCCCGGTCAGGACTGCGTCATGCAGCGAGTAGCCCTTGATCTGCTTCTCAAAGGCCGGCAACGCTTCGCGGATGGCCTCGATGGCGAAGTCTGGCAAGGCCAGGGCCAAGTCGCCGAGGGCAACGCCTGGCTTGTAGGAAGGTTCCACGCTACCAATAGCGGTGGACGGCTTGCCGGCGATGAAATCACCCACCAGTTGCGCCGGTGCTTCGTAGTTGCTGCCGCCGAGGATGAACGCATGGGATTCCAGGCGCTCCTGTAACTCGATCCCGGCCAGCGGGCCGCCCGGATAGTCCACTTCCGGGGTGATACCGACCACGATCCCGGAGTTGGCATTGCGCTCGTTACGCGAGTACTGGCTCATGCCGTTGGTCACGACCCGATTTGGCTCGGAAGTGGCCGCCACCACCGTACCGCCCGGGCACATGCAGAAGCTGTACACCGAACGGCCGTTCTTGGCATGGTGCACCAGCTTGTAGTCGGCCGCCCCCAGTTTTGGGTGCCCGGCATACTTGCCCAGGCGCGCGGCGTCAATCAGCGACTGCGGGTGTTCGATACGGAAACCCACCGAAAACGGCTTGGCTTCCATGTATACGCCACGGCCGTGGAGCATGCGGAAGGTGTCGCGGGCACTGTGGCCGAGGGCGAGGATCACGTGCCTGGAGAGGATCTGCTCGCCACCATCGACGACCACACCATTTAACTGGCCGTCCTCGATCAGCACGTCGGTGACCCGCTGTTCGAAACGCACCTCACCGCCCAGGGCGATGATCTGCTGGCGCATGTTTTCCACCACGCCGGTCAGGCGGAAGGTGCCGATATGCGGTTTGCTGACGTAGAGGATTTCGTCTGGCGCGCCGGCCTTGACGAACTCGTGCAGCACCTTGCGCCCGTGGAACTTCGGATCCTTGATCTGACTGTAGAGCTTGCCGTCGGAAAAGGTCCCGGCGCCGCCCTCGCCGAACTGCACGTTGGACTCGGGGTTGAGTACGCTTTTGCGCCACAGGCCCCAGGTGTCCTTGGTGCGCTGGCGCACTTCGCGGCCACGCTCGAGGATGATCGGCTTGAAACCCATCTGCGCCAGCAACAGCCCGGCAAAAATCCCGCAAGGACCGAAACCGACCACAATCGGTCGCTCGCTCAGGTCGGCCGGCGCCTGGCCGACTACCTTGTAGCTGACATCCGGTGCAGCGTTGATATTGCGGTCGTCGGCGAACTTGAGCAGCAGGGCGGCTTCGCCCTTGACCTCAAGGTCGACGGTGTAGATGAAGCACAGCTCCGATGATTTCTTGCGCGCATCGTAGCTGCGTTTGAACAGGGTGAAATCGAGCAGATCATCACTGGCGATGCCCAGGCGCTGCACAATCGCAGGCCGCAGGTCTTCTTCGGGATGGTCGATGGGCAGCTTGAGTTCGGTGATTCGTAGCATGACAGGATCCGGTATGCGGCGTTTGGTAGGGCCGGCGGTTTTGCAAACCGGCGATTATAAGCCCCAACGGCGGTTTCCCGTCATGCTAAAACAGCGCAGGGCCGAATCAGTCGTCTCGCGAGCCGCCAAACGCCGCGCAGCCACGCTGCACCTGGCCGTTGATCCGAAGTTCGGCGCTCATGTGCTGCAGGCTGCCGCTGACGCTGTCGATGCAGCGCTGGGGCGCGACCCACAGTTCGATGTTCTGGCCGTTGGCTTCGGTGGTGAGGTTGAAACGGCCATCGCCCAGTTGCTCTTCCACATAAGGTACCGGCAGCGGTGGCTGGCCCTCGCGCTGCAGGACCATGCCCTTGTTGGTGACATTCAGCGCCCACGCGGGTTTGTGGCCGTTGGCGCGCAGGATCATGCGCTTGAAGTCCGGGTCGTCACAGGCCGAGGTCGAGCGTTCGACGCGGTACAACTGCTGCAGCTCCACCTGGCCCTGGGTGCCGCTGGCGACCCCGGAGAACTTGCCGCGCAAGTCGGCAAACAAGGCCCCTTGCTGGCCGGCCAGGGACGCCGCTTCCTGGAGGATGCTGGTGCCGCCGGTATCGTTGACCACGTAGTTGCGCTGGTCATGGCAGGGCTGGAACAGCAGTTTGTCGCCGATGGCGGTCAACTCGCCCTGCATGCGGGTCAGGCCCGCCGTGGACGGCTTGGCCGGGTCGCGCTCAAACACCTGGCAGGCGGTGAACAGGGGCAGTAGGGCAAACAGAGCAAGGATACGGGCGGCACGCATTATCGGGTCTCCTGACAAGTGCCGCCACGTTACGCAGGCTGGCGCTGCATCACAAGTCGGTGATGGGCGAATAGGTTGCAGCATTTTAACGGAGCCTGAAATTAAGCCTTTTCCCGTGGATGTTACGGAAGCCTTATGCCAAGTTTAAGTTTTTCGAAAGGCGCATTCATATGAACATTCGATGGGCCCTTTTCGCCCTGGCCTGCGTGGCACCCCTGGCCTGGGCCGAGGTGCCGGCCAAGCTGTTCTATACCTCACAGACCGACTTCACCGATATCACCTTGACCCTGAAAAAAGCCCAAGCCCTCCACCCCGAGTTTATCGAGGTTGATGTGACGCTGACACCGCAGGCCCAGGAGCGCACGAAGGCGCTGTCCCAGGCGGCCATGCATAAACAGATGGCCCTGTACCTCAATGGCCGGCAGCTCAATACGGCGACGGTCCAGGGTGTGCTCGACGGTCCGAGCCTGAGGTTCTCCATCCCCCGCGATCAGTTGTTGGAGATGATGCCGTCGCTGATCAAGTGATCAGCCGACGATGTAAGTCTGCCCGGTCTGTAAGCCTTCCACACTCTTGGCGTAGGCCAAAGCTACATCTGCCGCAGGCACCGGCTTGAAGCCCCGGAAATAAGGCGCATAGCTGCCCATGGCCTCCAGCAGTACGTTGGGGCTGACCGAGTTGATCCGCAGGCCCCGTGGCAGTTCAATTGCCGCCGCTTTGACGAAAGCATCAATGGCGCCATTGACCAGCGCCGCCGAGGTGCCGGTGCGGATCGGGTCGCGGTTGAGGATGCCGCTGGTGAAGGTGAAGGACGCACCGTCGTTGGCAAATTCGCGGCCGATCAGCAGCAGGTTGACCTGGCCCATCAGTTTGTCTTGCAGGCCGAGGTCGAAGTGGCTGGCGTCCATTTCGCCCAGGGGCACAAAGTTGACGCTGCCGGCGGCGCACACCAGGGCGTCGAACTTGCCGGTTTGTGCAAACAGTCGGCGGATCGAAGCGCTGTCGCTGATATCGACGTGAAAGTCGCCGCTCGTGCGACCAATGCTGATCACTTCATGGCGCTGGGACAGTTCGGCCTTGACCGCTGAGCCCACCGTGCCGCTGGCGCCAATCAACAGGATTTTCATGTGTCGTTCCTCTAGAGGTTCAGGTGAGCCTTGAGTCTAGAGTGGTTTTTTCTGCGGATAAGCGCACTAATAGGCAACCTTTGGTTTTCAAATGGAAACAATCCATGAGCGAGATGGATGATCTGGCGGCGTTTGCGGTGTTGATCGAAGCCGGCAGTTTTACCCTGGCCGCCCAGCAACTGGGGTGCAGCAAGGGCCAGTTGTCCAAGCGCATCAGCCAGTTGGAGGCGCAGTTTTCGGTGGTGTTGCTGCATCGCACCACCCGCCGTTTAAGCCTCACTGCCGCCGGCGCGGCGCTGTTACCCCAGGCCCAGGCATTGGTAATCCAGGTCGACCGCGCGCGTCAGGCATTGGCGCGGCTCAAGGACGATGTGGCAGGGCCGGTGCGTATGACCGTTCCGGTTTCCCTGGGTGAAACCTTCTTCGATGGTCTGTTGCTGGAGTTTTCCCGGCAGTACCCGCAAGTACAGATCGAGCTGGATCTGAACAACAATTATCGTGACCTGGCGCGGGACGGTTTTGATCTGGCAGTACGCTCGGCGGTGGCCAACGATGAAAGGCTGGTCGCCAGGCCGCTGTTGGCCTGGCATGAAATGACCTGCGCCAGCCCGGCCTATCTGGAGCAACACGGGGAACCGCTGACACCGGCGGAGCTGGTCGGCCACCGTTGCTTGCTCAACAGCCACTACAGTGGTCGCGAAGAGTGGCTGTATCACCAGCAACACGAATTGCTGCGGGTCCGGGTGGATGGCACGTTTGCCTCCAACCACTACAACCTGCTGAAAAAGGCTGCGTTGGTGGGTGCCGGCATCGCACGGCTGCCCTCCTATCTGTTGCAGATGGAATTGGCTGACGGCCGGCTGCGTTGGCTCCTGCGTGATTATCAGACTCGTAGCCAGCCGATGTACCTGGTCCACCCCTATCAGGGCGGGTTGCCACGCCGTACCCAAGTACTGGCCGATTACCTGGTGGGCTGGTTCAAACGCAATGGCGAGGCACTGGACCGGCTTTAGCGCCAGCGCCGGGCAATCCAGTGATCTATGGACACCCGTCCTGGCCCCTTGGCCATCAACAGCAGCAGCAAGGCGATCCAGGTGCCGTGGGTCGGGTAGGCGTCGGGGTAGACAAACAACTGGATCACCAGGGTCATACCCAACAAGGCCAGGGCCGAAAAGCGCGTGGCCAGCCCCAGCAGAATCAGGACCGGGAAAAAATGCTCGGCGAACGTAGCCAGGTACGCCGCCACTTCTGCGGGCACAAACGGTACGTGGTATTCACTTTTAAACAACGGCACGGTGGAGTTGGCCAACTGCGGCACACCCAGTTCGAAGGTGCCGTCTATCAGGTCGACGGCAAAGCCCTGGACCTTGGTCTGGCCGGACTTCCAGAACACCGCCGCCATGGAAAAGCGTGCAATAAGGGCGATCAGGCTGTAGGGGATGTTCCCGAAGGTTTGGGTGGCGCGTGCAATCAGGCGCGTAGCGGCAGTGTTCATGGTTGTACCTTGATATGGGTGATGGCGCGGTGGTTGATCAGCAGTCCCAGGCAGTGGTGCAGGTCAAATTCGCTCGCTGCGTCGAGGGCGTACGCCACCGCCATTTCCAGGGGCCAATCGTTGGCCAGGCTGTTGATAAACGTCACGCAGCCGCTGTCGATGCCGAATACCTCGACCTCCAGGCCGTTGCGCAGGATCAACGCGCTTTGCTCCTGCCAGGGGTTGAGGCTGGCGACGGTGTCGGTGGTTTGATGCGCGGCCCATAACGCCACCACGGCATAGTTCGACTGCAGGGTGCTGACGCTGGGGTGCAGGTGCAGGCGTACGTTGCCCAGGCTGGGCAACTGTTGCAGTTGGTCGATGACGGCCTGGGGCTCGGCGACGGGTGTGTCGGCGGCGTGATAGGCGTTGATCCGCAAGTGCTCCAGTCGCGCGACGTCCGCCAGGTAAGGCACGCTGGCGGCGGGGGCGAAGCCCTGGATAAAGGCGGCAAGGTCGCTGCCGTACTCGTTGAGCAGTGGGCTGGTGGGTGGATAGGCCTGGACATACAACCCGGCCATGGCGCGGAAAAAACCATCGCCCACCAGTTGCCGGGTTACTGGGTAACTGTCGGCCAGGGCGCTGATTAACGAACTGTGGACGTTGTTGCGATACACCGCAAAACGGCTGGCGGGATCGGCGCCGTTGTGGCTGAACAAACCCTCCGGACATGGCTGGCCCGGCGCCAACAGGGCCTTTGCAAATTGTTCGAGCACATTCATGGGCGCACCGCCGCAGCCAGCAAGTGGCGCTCGGCTTGCCGGGCTTCGGCGTGCAATACGCTGAAGGCCGGTACATCGTTGTCGCGCTCGATCAGCGTCGCAACCGGCCCGGTGCGTTGCAAGGCCTGCTGATACAACTGCCAGACGGCGTTGTCGATGGGCGCGCCGTGATCATCAATCAGCAGGCGATCACCAAGGCTGTCGCTGTCTTCGGCAAAGCCTGCCAGATGAATCTCGCCCACCGCGTGCAAAGGCAACGCATCGAGGTAGGCCAACGGATCCTGCTGATGATTGATGCAGGACACATACACATTGTTTACGTCCAGCAACAAGCCGCAGCCGGTGCGCCGGATGACCTCGCGGATAAAGTCGGTTTCATCCAGGGTGGAGCGTTGGAACTGCAGGTAGGTCGACGGATTCTCCAGCAACATGGGCCGCTTGAGGGTGGTTTGTACCTGGTCCACGTGTTCGCACACTCGCTTGAGAGTTGCGTCGTCATAGGCCAGGGGCAGCAGATCGTTGAGAAACACCGGGCCGTGGCTGGACCAGGCCAGGTGTTCGGAAAAGGATTGGGGTTGATAGCGCTCGATCAGTACCGCCAGGCGCGCCAGGTGAGCCTGGCTCAGCGGGCCTTCGCCGCCGATGGACAGGCCGACGCCATGCAGCGACAGCGGATACTGCTCGCGGATCAAGCCCAGGTAGTGATGAAAAGGCCCGCCGGCCACCATGTAGTTTTCGGCGTGGACTTCAAAAAAACCAATATCGGGCAGGGTGGCGAGCACTGTATGCCAGTGTTCGCTCTTGAGCCCCAGCCCGGCCCGGCGCGCAAGGCCGGGTGCCTGAGCCTGGGCGACATCAGGCAGGGATGAAAGCGTCATCGTCAGTACTCAGGCAGGGGTGATTCAGGACTTGGCCTTGAAGGCTTCCAGTTGGCCAAAACCTGTCGGCGAGGTTTGGCTTTCCATCTTCACGCAGGTGCCTTCAGGGACCAGGTTCCAGGCGTTGGCCTGGTAGTCGGTTTTCGAGGTGCCCGCACAGGTAGTGCCGGGGCCTGCGGCGCAGTCATTCTTGCCTTTGAGGGCGACGCCGAAGCATTTTTCCATCTTCGCGTCGTCGGCATGGGCGACAGTGGTCAGGGTGCTCAGGCTCAAGGCCGACCCCAGGGCGAGGACGAGGGTGGCGGCGGACAGCGAACGGGTGGTCATGGTGTTTCTCCAGCAGTGAGGTGGGTAAGCAAGCGTTTGTGCTTGCATACCCCACTAGAGAAAGGGGGGAGGGGATCGTTACAGGTGGTTCGAAGAAAAGTTAAAACAATGCAAATTCTACGGTTCACACAAAGCAAATGTGGGAGCGGGTTTGCTCGCGATAGAAGTGTGTCAGCCAAACCATCCGGCACTGACACACCGCCTTCGCGGGCAAGCCCGCTCCCACATTCAGACCCTAGCCGCCGAGGTAAGCCTCGCGCACTTTCGGGTCGGTCAGCAGTTGTTCGCCGCTGCCCTGCATCACTACCCGGCCGTTTTCCAACACATAGGCGCGGTCGGCAATTTTCAGTGCCTGGTTGGCGTTCTGTTCCACCAGAAACACCGTCACACCGTCCTTGCGCAGTTGCTCGATGATGTCGAAGATCTGCTGGATGATGATCGGGGCCAGGCCCAGGGACGGCTCATCCAACAGCAGCAGCTTGGGCTTGCTCATCAGCGCACGGCCGATGGCAAGCATTTGCTGTTCGCCACCGGACATGGTGCCGCCGCGCTGGCTGAAGCGCTCCTTGAGCCGAGGGAACAGGTGCAGCACCTTGTCCATCTGCTCCTGGTAGTCGCCCTTGTCGGTAAAGAACCCACCCATGGCCAGGTTCTCTTCCACGGTCAGGCGGGCAAACACCCGACGGCCTTCCGGGACCACGGCAATGCTCTTGCGCATGATCGCCGCCGAATGCTGGCCCACCAGTTCCTCACCCATGTAGCGGATGCTGCCGCTGTGCGCCTGGGGCGAGCCGCACAAGGTCATCAGCAAGGTGGATTTGCCGGCACCGTTGGCACCGATCAGGGTGACGATTTCGCCCTGGCGCACTTCCACGTTGACCTCGTGCAGGGCCTGGATCTTGCCGTAGAAAGTGGAAACGTTTTCGAATTGCAGCATTTACGCTTCCCCCAAATAGGCTTTGATCACTTCCGGGTTGTCGCGGATCTGCTCCGGCGTCCCGTTGGCCAATGGCGTGCCCTGGTTGATCACGACGATATGGTCGGAAATGCTCATGACCAGTTTCATGTCGTGTTCGATCAGCAACACGGTGGCGTTGTTTTCTTCACGCAGCACACCGATCAACGCCTTGAGGTCTTCGGTTTCCTTGGGGTTGAGGCCGGCAGCCGGTTCGTCGAGCATCAGAATCCGCGGGCGAGTCATCATGCAGCGGGCGATTTCCAGGCGCCGTTGCTGACCGTAGGCCAGGGTGCCGGCCGGGCGGTTGGCAAACTCGGTCAGGTTGACCTTGTCCAGCCAGTACGCGGCGTACTCCATGGCCTCGCGCTCGCTCTTGCGGAACGCCGGGGTCTTGAACAGGCCCGCGAAGAAATTGGTGTTCAGGTGCCGGTGTTGGGCGATCAGCAGGTTTTCCACGGCGGTCATGTCCTTGAACAACCGCACGTTCTGGAAGGTCCGCACCACGCCCTTGCGGGCGATCTCGTGACCGGCCAGGCCTTGGATCGGCTGGCCGTCCAGCAGGATGCTGCCACCGGCCGGTTTGTAGAAACCGGTCAGGCAGTTGAACACCGTGGTCTTGCCGGCGCCGTTGGGGCCGATCAACGCGACCACTTGTTTCTCTTTGACGGTCAGGGCGACGCCATTGACCGCCAGCAAGCCGCCGAAGCGCATGCTCAGGTTTTCGACTTTCAGGATCTCGCGGCTCATTTGCGCAGCTCCATATGTGGACGTTGCATGGGCAGCAGGCCTTGAGGGCGCCAGATCATCATCAGCACCATCATGGCGCCGAACATCAACATGCGGTACTCACTGAATTCACGCATCAGTTCCGGCAGCAGGATCATCACGATGGCCGCAAGGATCACGCCCAACTGCGAGCCCATGCCACCCAATACCACGATGGCGAGGATGATTGCCGACTCGATGAAGGTGAACGATTCCGGTGTCACCAAACCTTGGCGAGCGGCAAAGAAGCTACCGGCAAAACCGGCGAACGCGGCACCCAGGGTGAAGGCCGAGAGCTTGATGATGGTCGGGTTCAGGCCCAGCGCGCGGCAGGCGATTTCGTCTTCACGCAGCGCTTCCCAGGCACGCCCGATCGGCATGCGCAGCAGGCGGTTGATCACGAACAGCGCGGCCAGGGCCAGCAACAGGGCGACCAGATACAGGAACACCACTTTGCTCACCGGGTTGTAGGCAATCCCGAAGTACTCGTGGAAGGTCTGCATGCCTTCGGCAGCGGAGCGATCAAACGACAAGCCGAAGAACGTTGGCTTGGGAATGCTGCTGATGCCGTTGGGGCCGCCGGTGATATCGGTGAGGTTACGCAGGAACAGACGGATGATCTCACCGAAGCCCAGGGTCACGATGGCCAGGTAGTCACCGCGCAGGCGCAACACCGGGAAGCCCAGCAGGAAGCCGAAGGTGGCCGCCGCCATGCCGGCCAGTGGCAGGCAAATCCAGAAGCTCCAGCCCAGGTAGTGCGAGAGCAGCGCGTAGGTGTAGGCACCCACGGCGTAGAAGCCCACATAACCCAGGTCGAGCAGGCCGGCGAGGCCCACCACGATGTTCAGGCCCAGGCCCAGCAGCACGTAGATCAGGATCAGGGTGGCGATATCCACCGCACCACGGGAGCCGAAGAATGGCCAGATCAACGCGGCCACGATCAGGCCGATGATGATGTAGCGCTGGGTGCGCGGCAGGGTCAGGAACTGGCTGACCTTGGGCGAGACCAGCGGGCCACGGTTGGACTTGAGCAGCGCACCGACCTGCTGGGTGAACAGCACCCGCAGGAACATCAGCACCGAGCACAGGGCAATGATGGTCAGGGTGACTGGCCCGGTGCCGTGTACTTCAAGGTTGATCCCGACAATGCTCAGCTTGAGCCCGAGTACCGGAAAGGCCACGGCCCATACCAGCAAGGCGCTGAAAAACGCCGATTTAAGATATCTGCTCATACTTTCTCAACCTCCGGACGGCCCAGGATGCCGGTCGGCCGGAATAACAGCACCAGAACCAATAGACCGAATGCCACCACGTCCTTGTACTGGTCGCCGAAGATATCGGCACCAAAGGCTTCGGCCACACCCAGCACCAGCCCGCCGAGCATCGCGCCCGGAATACTGCCGATGCCGCCGAGGACCGCCGCAGTGAAGGCTTTGAGCCCCACCAGGAAGCCGGCGTTGGGGTTGATCACGCCATACTGCATGCTCAGCAACACGGCAGCGACGGCGGCCAGTGCGGCGCCGATGACGAAGGTCAGGGCAATGATGTTGTTGGTGTTGATACCCAGCAGGTTGGCCATCTTGATGTCTTCGGCGCAGGCCCGGCAGGCGCGCCCCAGACGGGAGCGGGAGATGAACAGGGTCAGGCCCAGCATGGCCACCAGGGTGACGACGAAGACCAGGACCTGCATGTAGGAAATCAGCACTTCTTCTGCACCACCTGGACCGAAGGAAAAGCTCCCCGGGATCAGGTTGGGAATGGACTTGTCCTTGGAGTCCTGGGACAGCAATACGGTGTTCTGCAGGAAAATCGACATGCCGATGGCGGAAATCAACGGGATCAGGCGGTTGCTGCCACGCAAGGGGCGGTATGCAACACGTTCGATACTGTAGCCGTAGGCACTGGTTACGACGATTGACGCAAGGAACGCGGCAGTCATTAACAGCGGCAGGGAGTGGATACCCATCATGGCCAGCCCGGCAATGGCAATGAACGCCACGTAGGAGCCAATCATGTACACCTCGCCGTGGGCGAAGTTGATCATTCCAATGATGCCGTAAACCATTGTGTAGCCAATGGCTATCAAGGCATAGGTGCTGCCAATGGTCAGGCCATTAACCAGCTGTTGGAAAAAATGATAGATCTCAGGCATTACAGCGCTCCTAAAAACCCGATACGCATTTCACTGGTGGAGTCATCTTCCTGCTCGGTGCTGTGTTCTGTGAGCACATTTGCACAAAGCATTTGCCAGCGAACCGCTGGTGACGGTTTTAAGATTTTCAGGTGAACCAGCGCCCGGATCGCGGGTGCGTGGCCCATAAACCTCGTAAAACAAAACCCACTGCTTGCACAGTGGGCTTGTTGTCCAGTAACGCCTGGCTTACTGAGGGGAAACTTCGGTTTTTGGTTGACCGAAGTGCCATTCGTAGACCACGAACTTGAAGTCTTTCAGGTCGCCGTTCTTATCGAAGCTCAGGTCGCCGGTCGGGGTCTTGAAGGTACCCGCGTGGATGGCCTCGGCCACTTTGGTGGTGTCTTCGCTTTTGGCAGCTGCGATGCCGCCCGCGATGATTTCAACCGCCGAGTAGGCTGGGAACACGAACGGACCGCTTGGGTCTTTGCCGTCAGCCTTGAGGGCGTCGACGATGGCCTTGTTCGCAGGGTCGGCGTCGAAGGATTTCGGCAGGGTGACCAGCAGGCCTTCGGAGGCTTTCTGGGCGATTTGCGAGATGGAGTCGTTGCCCACGCCTTCCGGGCCCATGAACTTGGCTTTCAGGCCTTTTTCCTGGGATTGGCGCAGGATCAGACCCAGTTCTGGGTGGTAGCCGCCGTAGTAGACGAAGTCGACGTTGGCTTGTTTGAGCTTCTGGATAATCGAGGAGAAGTCCTTGTCACCGGCGTTCAGGCCTTCGAACACGGCAACCTTGGTGCCTTTGCTCTCGAGGGTCTGCTTAACGGCGGTGGCGATGCCTTCACCGTATTGTTGCTTGTCGTGCAGGACTGCAACGACCTTCGGCTTGACGTGGTCGGCGATGTAGTTGCCGGCCGCTGGGCCCTGGGCGCTGTCCAGGCCGATGGTACGGAAGATCAGCTTGTAGCCACGGGAGGTGATTTCCGGGCTGGTAGCCGCCGGAGTGATCATGATCACGCCTTCGTCTTCGTAGATGTCGGTTGCAGGTTGAGTGGAGCTGGAGCAGAGGTGGCCGACCACGAACTTGACGCCGTCGTTGACCACTTTGTTGGCGACGGCAACGGCTTGTTTAGGGTCGCAAGCGTCGTCGTATTCCTTGGCCTCAAGCATTTTGCCATCGACACCGCCCTTGGCGTTGATGTCCTTGATGGCTTGCTTGGCGCCCATGAACTGCATATCGCCGTATTGGGTCACAGGGCCGGTTTTAGGGCCGGCAATACCGATCTTGATGGTGTCAGCTGCGAACGAATGGCCGGCAACCCCAGCCAGGACCATAGCGGCAAACAGTTTGGAAATCTGCTTAGTAGCCTTATTCATAGTGCTCCACTCTTACTGTTGTATTTTTTATAGTTCTAGCGGCCTTGTGGGCTACAGAACCGGATCAGATATCTCGGATATCCCCCGGCAGCGGCCTGGCAACTGTACCGGTACAGTGTAGAGCGCCGGTTGATCGCTTGAAAAGCTGGCTGCTGGGGGCAAACGCCGGGTATGTCGCTTAAATGAAAGAAAAAGACAGAATAGCGGCGGGTGCTTGCCAGAGTCTCGGGCAATCCTTGGCGTTCCTGACACTTTCAATCGGTGCCTCAATTGCAACTGGGTTTTTCTGGGGAAGCCTCGACGGTATGATTGCGCCGATTTTTTCCTCAGGTGAGTTCCCATGACGCAAGAACCTAGCACCCTCTATGCCAAGCTGCTCGGCGAAACCGCGGAAATTTCCTGGAAGGAGCTCGAACCGTTCTTTGCCAAGGGTGCCCTATTGTGGGTCGACGCTGGCCTGGATTTGATCGAAGCGGCCGAGGGAATGGCCGAGGACAACCGTGACAAAGTGGCCGCCTGGCTGGCCTCCGGGAGTCTTGGCGAAGTGTCTGCGACGCGGGCATTGGACCTGGTGGAGCGTGATCCGAGCTTGTGGGCGGTGGTGGTTTCACCGTGGATTCTGATCCAGGAAAGGGCATCGAACTAAACGCGCGCACCGAAATAGTGCGAGTTGCGCGCCATTAAAAGTGTGTAGCGGAGTAACCGCTTTGCCCATGATGGCAACTGGCCGTGAAGAAAGGTCACAGGCGAGGGTGACGTAAACGTCAGGGGAACAGTTTTGCGGGCCGCGGATGGCCCGGGGAATTGTTTCTTGGTGTGGCAAGGTTAGGGGTATTTGTTGCCGGTTAGACCGCTATCGCAGACAAGCCAGCTCCCACATCCAGCCGCATTCCAAGAGTGGAACTCGGTCAACTGTGGGAGCGGGCTTGCTCGCGATGGGCGCACCTCGGTCTAGGCGGTCTTGCCCGTATGGTTGTTCAGCGAGATCACCTTGGTCTTGCCAATCCGGTGACGATAAATCTCACGCAGGTACTTGATCGCCTTCTTCACGCAATCGCGCGACAGGCGAATGTCGTTGATCGAGACAAACTTCTCTTTGTCGTTGATCAGCTCGCGGTACTTCTTCTCATACATCGGCTTGATCGCGTACCAGTTGGTATCGAGGATCTTCGCCGGGTTCTCGAATTCGTTGAGTAACTCGTCGATACGGTCCTCGTCGAAGTCTTCATGGATGATGAAGTCCAGGATCGAGTTGTCCAGGGTCTCGTCGAAACGGTACGGGTTGCGGGCAAAGCAGCGCTTGATAAAGGCCACGATCAACGTCAGGAAGTCATCCGACAGGCAGGGGCTCTTGGCGATCAGGGTGGTCAACGACAGGTTGGCCGAAGCACCGATCACCAGGGCGTAGCGCTTGAGGGTGGTGTTGGGGAACAGGCTGTTGAGGTGGGTCTTGAGCCGGTTCAGGTCCATATAGGACAGTTTGTAGTCCTTGGGCAGGGAGACGATGGACACCACCGACGAGCAGTTCTTGAAGAAGTGCAGGTCATGCAGGGCCGCTGCGTCATAGCCGGAGTTCTTGTACTGCTCCAGGGATGCCTTGTAGCGCTTGGATTCGATCGGCAACAGGCTGATGCCTTCGATGGCCTGGGTGACTTTATTGAAGTGGGGCAGGTCGATGGAACGGAAGAACAAATCGTCGATGTTCAGGCGCTGCGGCTCTTTTTCAAACACCTTGAACTTGTCGTTGCTCGGCGCCGGGGTTTCCGGGACCACCGACTCGGCGTAGGCAATTGCCACCGGCCCGGCCAGGCTCATGAACAGGTCGTTGGCGTCCAGGCGAATGGTTTCACCGATGTCGATGCCGGCGCGGCGGAAATAGTTCTGGTCATAGTCGGTCGTCACCGCCTGAGCCGTCAGGATGTTGAAGATCTGCTGTGAGATGTATTGGTTGGCGTGTTTTTCCATGGCATTGACGTCAATGTTCTGGATGTTGCCGTCGTCGCTTTCTTCGGCGTAACGCATGATGTCGTTGGAGATCAGCATCATCGCGTTCCACGGGCGGATACGGCCTTTGACACTGGCCTCGCTGCTGTCTTCATTGTCGAAGTTGTACGAGAAATCCCATTCCTCCGACAGGTACTTGCACAGCAGCCGACCGGCGTTGATATGCAGTGCCTCGGACATTTCGCTGCGGTGATCGGAGATGTTCGGCAGCACGCAGATCCCGCTGGTGAAAATCGGCTCGAACACAAAGGCATGGCCGCTCTTGCTGTCATGCTCGTCGGCAGGTTTGGTGTCGAAGGTCTTGTTCATGTACGAGTGTTGCTGGGCCAGGCCAAACTCCGAGGCCATGCCCGAGCCGGTGCCGCCGCCGGCGCTGAAGATCGAGAAGTACAGGCGCGACTGGTTGGCCTTGATCCCGCAGGAGTCGATCAGGTACGAATGGATCATCTTCCAGTCAGGGCTGGAAAAACGCTGGGTGTCTTTGTTGAGGATGATCTTGGCCAGGTACTGGCCGAGGATCGGTGCGTTACCGGCGCCACCGGCATGCACTTCCGACAGGTCCATGATTTTCATTTTGCTGTAGTCGCGCAAAAAGCCGCTTTTCTCGCCCTTGCGCGAGAAACGGATGCGTCCGGCGATGTCTTTGTCCAGGTCGCCGAGCATCACCAGCGGCTCGACCAGAAACACCGGCTTGCTGGCCTTGCTGGCGCCCAGGCGCAAGTTGTTACGGATCCACTGGGCTGGGCTGTAGCCCTTTTCAACGTAGGATTTGTCTTCGGTGCTGAACTCGTTCAGATAAAACTTGCGGGCGTTGTACACCAGTTCCGCCACATCCAGGGCGATGTTGGAGCCACAGCGCCCCAGGCCGATCAGGCAGACCGAGGGAAACTCCTGCTCACTGTGCAGCTCGCTGTCACCGTCAAGGTGCGGCGGGCGCGGGAACACCATGTCGCGCAGGCCATCGAGGTTGTCGAGGATGCGGTCGGTGTTGGTTTCGGTGAAGTACAGGTATTGCTGGGTGCCCAGCGCACGTTGACTGGTCAATGACTTTGAACCTGAGGGTTTTTCCGCAGGCGCTGTCAGCAACACGTCGGATACCGCGGTAACAGGATTATTTTTAGAAGTCATTGTGCGCCATGTGCCTGGACGGATGGCCGGAAAACATCAAAGAGCCATCACCGAGTGAGAGTTCGCGACTTTACCCGATAGGGTTTAACCCTAGGTTTTCTAGGGAAAAGCTACGTTGGACTCTCATGAATCGGCCGTTCGTCGGCGTTCTTTAATCAAATACTGGCGATTTGCCCTGATGCTGGCGTTTCAGCGAATAGGGCGGACTACCGAAGAACCCGTCGATGAACCCTTGGCGCTGGTCGTGTCCTTGCTGCCCGCCAGGCCCGGCGGGTTGCGTTGGTCAAGTGCCGTGATCACGGCACTGATTTCACTGGCCGGCACCGCTGCACTGAGCAGGTAACCCTGCACGTAATCGCAGCCATGTTTGATCAACAGCTCCAGTTGCTGCTGGGTTTCCACGCCTTCGGTAATGACTTGCAGGTGCAGGGTGTGGGCCATGCCGATGATCGCCTGGACAATCTCCATATCGGTGGTGGACTTGGGAATGTCCTGGATAAAGGAGCGGTCGATCTTCAGCGTGTTAAGGGGCAGGCGCTTGAGGTAGGAGAGGGAGGAGTAGCCAGTGCCGAAGTCGTCGATGGACAGCGCCACACCCAGCGCGCGGATTTGCCGCAGCAGGATCAGGGTGCTGCTGATGTTGCCCATCAAGGCATTTTCGGTCACCTCCAGCTCCAGGCGGCTGGCGGCGATGCCACTGCTGCGCAAGGCGTATTCGATTTCATCTGCCAGTTCGTCACGGGCCAGGTTCAGGGCCGAACAATTCACGGCCATGACCAGCTCCGGGTGCCCCTGGTCCGTCAGCCAACCCAGGTCGGCACAGGCCTGGCGCAGCACCCAGTTGTCCAGCTCGGCGATCAGGCCGTTGTTTTCGGCGATGCCGATAAACCGTTCGGGCGCCAGTAGCCCATGTTGCGGGTGTTGCCAACGCACCAGGGCTTCGAGGCGGGTGACCTTGCCTTTGTGCAGGTCCAGAATCGGTTGGTAGTGCAGGACCAGTTCCTTTTGGTTGCGCAATGCACTGCGCAATTCCTCTTCCAACTGCAGTTCGAGAAAGGCTCGGGTTTTCAGGTTGGAGCTGAAGAAGTTCAAGCTGTTGCGCCCGCCATCCTTGGATTGATACAGCGCCAGGTCGGCGGTTTTCAGCAGTTCCTCGCAGGTGGTCCCGTCCTCAGGAAACACGCTGATACCGATGCTGGTGGTCATCACCATGCGCCGGCCAGCCAGCTCGATGGGCTCTTTCATTTTCTGCATGATGCGCTGGGCCATGTGCCGCGCTTCGTCGCGATGATGGATGTTGATCAGGATGCAGAATTCATCGCCGCCAAAGCGCGCCACTACATCATTGTGACTGCGTATCGAACTCTTGATATGGCCGGCCAGGACTGTCAGCAGCTCATCGCCGGCATCATGGCCGAGGCTGTCGTTGATCCGCTTGAAGTGGTCGATGTCGAGGAAGATCACCGCCAGCATGCCCTCGGCCTGGGCTTTCTGCGCGAGGTTTTCGGCGAAGATCTGGTTGAAGCCCCGGCGATTGAGCAGGCTGGTCAGGGCGTCGTAGTGGGCCACTTGCTGCAGGGATGCGCGCGCCTGGTCCAGTTCGGTCAGCAGGGCATTGACCCGACGCAGGTCGCGTTCCTTGTGCTGCAGTTTCTTGTCGGCGAGGGCCGCGCTGATGCTGCTGCCGATGACCAACAACGTGATGACGGCCACCGACAGGCCCAGTTGCGTCGGGTTGTTGTCGATGGGCAATGCCGGCACGGCCCCGGTGGGCAGCAGCAATTGCATGGCTGCCATACCGGTGAAGTGCATGCTGATAATGCCGGCGCCGAGCACCAGGCTGGCAGCGTACTTGAGCAGTTGGTGGAACATTCCACTGCCATTGCGCAGGTAGCGGGACAACAGCAAGGCGGCCAGGCTGGCGCCAATGGCAATGGCCACCGACAACCCGAACAGCCCGCTGGAAAAATACACCTGGGCCTCGGAGCGCATGGCGGCCATGCCCACGTAGTGCATCAGGGCGATGCCCAGGCCCATGCAGGTGGCCGCCGTCAGGTACTGATGAAAACGCATTCGGGCATGACTGAGGGTTTGCAGGGCGAACAACGAAGCGATCAACGCGATCGCCAATGAAGCCAGCGTTAGGAACCATTCGTAATGGATAGTGATGGGCGCCTGGAGCGCCAGCATGCTGATGAAGTGCGTCGACCAGATCCCGCCGGCCAGGCAACCGGCGCCGATCCAGCGCCAATGGCGTTTTGCCGTCAGGTTATCAACGTGGCCGACACGCTCGGCCATGTCCAGGGTGCCAAAACTCGCGGCGCAGGCAACCAGGTACGCCAGTAGCACCAGGAAGGGGTTATGGGTGCAATTAAGTAATAAATACCCGCTCTCGGGAAGCGGGGTAAAAAAATGCAGACCCAGCCATTCCATAGCACGTCCCGTTGCAGAGTCATCTCGTGTCACTGCGCGTGGCGATGACCTATGGAATCGAGTATAGAAGGCTCAGCGGAAGCGCAAGCGGTAATGGCATTTTGATTGCTTTGATTTTGGCATGCTCGCCATAGCCAATGGTGCTAAGCACTGATGGGCAGCTCGAACTCGTAAGGCGGTTGCTCCAGCGGCGCCAGGCCGAATGCGGCGCGGGCGGCGTCGCAATCGACGTTCACTTCACCCTGGCTCCACGAGGCCTCGAATTCCCGGCACACGCTGGAACGCTGCTCGTAGATCGAACAACGGGTGCCGCTGCCCACTTCGCCCTCAAGGCTGCAACAGCGTGCCGGTTTCTGGTCGGTGCCGATCATCGCCACCCGGCTGGGGTTGATCTGTACCACCAGTTCATCGGGCACGGTGCCGCCTGATGAGGCGCATTCGCCCCAAAAGAAAGACACGCGAAAGTGTGAACAACAGGCACCGCAATTCAGACACGGACTGGCATCGGACATGGCACGTCATCAATAAGAGGTAAGGGGGAGCTGCGGAAGGCTCGCTATTCTATGCCTGCCAAGGCGCTTGGGAAGGGGGGCGCGTGCTTATTTTTTTAGCGGGAAAATCTGGCTGTCCTGGATGAAATTACGCCCTATCAGCTTTACGAATCATTACAGACAACCGCGCCGCGCCTGACTAGATTGCAGGTTCCGGGCAGGATGCGTCGGCATCGAGCCTCTATAACAATAAAAGAGACGGACCCATGCAGAACTCGACCCAAGCGGCGAATGCCTGGCGCATTCTGTTCCTGCTGTTCCTGGCCAACCTGTTCAACTTCTTTGATCGCACGATCCCGGCGATCATCATCGAGCCGATCCGCATGGAATGGCACCTCAGTGACTTCCAGCTCGGCATCATCGGCACTGCATTCACCATCGTCTATGCGATTGCCGGCTTGCCCCTGGGGCGCCTGGCCGATACCGGCTCGCGCAGCAAGCTGATGGGCTGGGGCCTGGCGAGTTGGAGCGCGCTGACGGCGGTCAACGGCATGGTTGGCAGCTTCTGGACCTTTCTGCTGGTGCGCATGGGCATCGGCATTGGTGAAGCCAGTTACGCGCCGGCCGCCAACTCGTTGATCGGCGACCTGTTCCCGGCTCACCGCCGCGCCCGGGCCATGGGGATTTTCATGCTGGGCCTGCCCCTGGGCCTGTTGCTGGCGTTCTTCACCATCGGTGCGATGGTCAAGGCGTTCGACAGCTGGCGTGCGCCGTTCTTTATTGCGGCCATCCCGGGGCTGATCCTTGCGGTGTTCATGTTCTACATCAAGGAGCCCAAGCGCGGCGCCGCCGAAACCGTGCAAGTCTCCCAGGAGAAAGTCGACCGGCCGATCCGTCGCGTGCTCGCGGTGCCGACCTTTCTGTGGCTGGTGCTGGCGGGGCTGTGCTTTAACTTTGCGACCTATGCATGCAACTCGTTCCTGGTGCCGATGCTGCAACGTTACTTCCTCATGCCCCTGCAGGAAGCGGCCGTGGCGACCGGGGTGATTGTCGGCGTGACCGGTCTGTTCGGCCTGACCTTGGGCGGCCTGGTGGCGGACAAGATTCACCAGCGCATTGCCAACGGCCGCTTACTGTTTGCCGCCTTCAGCCTGATTATCTCCACCGTATGCACTGCCTGGGCCCTGCATGCGGGGCGCATCGAGATCGGGGTGTTTGTCGCGGTGTTCAGTGTGGGCTGGTTGTTTGCCTATAACTTCTACACCTGCGTGTACACGGCGATCCAGGATGTGGTGGAGCCGCGCCTGCGCGCCACGGCCATGGCGCTGTTCTTCGCCGGCCTGTATCTGCTGGGGGGTGGCATGGGACCGGTGGTGGTGGGCGCGCTGTCTGATCACTTTGCCCATGCGGCAATGTACGCGGCGGGTGCCGAGCAAATGACCGAGGCGTTCAAGGCGGTGGGGCTGCATGACGCCATGTACCTGATTCCGGTGGCGTTGTTCCTGACCATGCTGTTTCTGTTCCAGGCTTCGCGGTGTTTTGTGCGCGATGCCAAGCGGATGAAGGATGGGTTGGGGAGGGTTGAGGTGCCGGCGGCGGTAGCTACTGCTTGAAACCGAGGTGACGCCAGCGCAGCATAGGTATCTACATAACTCTTTTATCTGGTGTTTATTGGGTTTGTGTACATATCCGTTGCTGCGGTCACGGCGGCTATTGGTTCCGCCCTTACGGCGGGTCACTTTCGAAGAGCGCGAAAGTAACCAAAGCGCTTTTGCCCCACCACTCGGTGCCTCGCCTAGGCTCGGCATGCCCGCAGTCAGGCATTGCTCCGTGGGCCCGCCGCGATCGGCCATCCATGGCCGTGTCGCGGCTACCCCGGCATCCATGCCGGGGTGCCCACTGCGCAATACCTGCCTGCGGCCATCGCGGTTTAACGGGGCGCCTGAGATCAAGATCAAAAGCAGAGCAACAGCAAAGCAAGAGCGTGAAGCTGCATTCCCCTGTGGGAGCGGGCTTGCCCGCGATGACGGTGTATCAGTCGATAAATCTATTGGCTGACCTGCCGCCATCGCAGGCAAGCCAGCTCCCACAGAAGGACGCGCACGCCTCGAAGGTCAGGCCGCCTCGCTTTGCTTTTGATCTTGATCTGAGGCGCCCCGTTAAACCACGCTGGCCGTCATCCGATATTGATTTGGGGGGTAAACCGGCAGGACACCCCCATAAAAAAGGCCCGCATTGCGCGGGCCTTTTTGTTCATCAGGGCAGGGCGCGGATCAACCGGCGACCAACACCCGAATCGCCTCCAACCGCAGCGCCGCCTTGTCGAGCATGGCCAGGCCTTGCTCGCGCTGTTGGCGCAGGGCAACCAGTTCGCTGTCGCGTACGGTCGGGTTGACGGCTTGCAGGGCGGTCAGGCGCGCCAGCTCTTCGTCGGTGTCTGCCGCCAGGCGACGTTGCGCCTCGGCCACACGTTCGGCGTGGCGCGGGGCGATTTTCTCTTCGCCGGCGTTGATCCGTGGCGTCAGCTGATCGCGCTGGGCCTGCACGAACTTGTTGGCGCTGGCCCGTGGCACGCTTTCCAACTGGTCGTTGAGGGTGGTGAAGGACACCCGGCCCGACAAGTCATTACCATTGGCATCCAGCAGGCAGCGCAGAGCCGCCGGGGGCAGGTAGCGACCCAGTTGCAGCGAACGCGGTGCCACCACTTCACTGACATAGAGCAGTTCCAGCAACACAGTGCCCGGCTTCAGCGCCTTGTTCTTGATCAGCGCCACTGCGGTGTTGCCCATGGAACCGGATAGCACCAGGTCCATGCCGCCCTGGACCATCGGGTGCTCCCAGGTAATGAACTGCATGTCTTCGCGAGACAGCGCCTGGTTGCGGTCGTAAGTGATGGTCACGCCTTCGTCGTCGCCGAGGGGGAAGCTGGCGTCGAGCATTTTTTCGCTGGGCTTGAGGATCAGCGCGTTTTCCGAATGGTCTTCGCTGTCGATGCCGAACGCGTCGAACAGGGTTTCCATGTAGATCGGCAGGGTGAACTGATCGTCTTGCTCCAGGATGTCCTCGACCAGCGCATCACCTTCGCCAGCGCCGCCGGAGTTGAGCTCCAGCAAACGGTCGCGGCCGGTGTGCAGCTCGGCTTCGAGGCGCTCGCGCTCGGTGCGGGCTTCGTCGATCAGGGCTTGCCATTCGCCGTCGTCGGCATTTTCCAGCAGCGGCAGCAGGCGCGGGCCGAACTGGTGCTGCAAGGCGTTGCCGGTCGGGCAGGTATTAAGGAAGGCATTCAAGGCTTCGTGGTACCACTGGAACAGCCGCTCTTGCGGGCTGGTTTCCAGGTACGGCACGTGCAGCTCGATCACATGCTTCTGGCCGATCCGGTCCAGACGCCCGATGCGCTGCTCCAGCAAGTCCGGGTGCGATGGCAGGTCGAACAGCACCAGATGGTGGGCGAACTGGAAGTTGCGGCCTTCACTGCCGATTTCCGAACAGATCAGCACCTGGGCGCCGAACTCTTCATCCGCGAAGTAGGCGGCGGCACGGTCCCGTTCGAGGATGTTCATGCCCTCGTGGAACACCGTGGCCGGGATGCCTGAACGCACGCGCAGGGCGTCTTCCAGGTCCATGGCGGTTTCGGCGTGGGCGCAGATCACCAGGACTTTGGTGCGCTTGAGCATTTTCAGCTGGTCGATCAGCCACTCGACGCGCGGGTCGAAGCGCCACCAGCGGTTTTCTTCTTCTATATCCGGTTGCGACTGGAAGCTGACTTCCGGGTACAGCTCGGCATGCTCGCCCAGCGGCAGTTCCAGGTACTCGTCCGGGCACGGCAGCGGGTAGGCGTGCAACTTGCGTTCGGGGAAGCCTTGTACGGCGGCGCGGGTGTTACGGAACAGCACGCGGCCGGTGCCGTGGCGGTCCAGCAGCTCACGCACCAGGCGCGCACTGGCTTCGGTGTCGCCATCGTTGACGGCAGCCAGCAGCGCTTCGCCTTCGTTGCCGAGGAAGCCCTGGATGGTCTTGTGCGCGGCCGGCGAGAGGCGACCCTTGTCCATCAGTTCCTGGACGGCTTCGGCGACCGGGCGATAGTTCTCGCTCTCGGCGCGGAAGGCTTTGACGTCATGGAAACGGTTCGGGTCCAGCAGGCGCAGACGGGCGAAGTGGCTGTCCTGGCCCAGTTGTTCCGGGGTTGCGGTCAGCAGCAGCACGCCGGGAATGGTCTCGGCCAGTTGCTCGACCAGTTGGTATTCAGCGCTGGCCTTTTCTTCGTGCCAAACCAGGTGGTGGGCTTCGTCGACCACCATCAAGTCCCAGCCGGCGGCAAACAGCGCGTCCTGGGCTTTTTCGTCGTCCACCAGCCATTCCAGAGCCACCAGCGCGAGCTGGGTGTCTTCGAACGGGTTGCTGGCATCACTTTCGATAAAACGTTCTTCGTCGAACAGCGCGACCTGCAGGTTGAAACGCCGGCGCATTTCCACCAGCCATTGGTGCTGGAGGTTTTCCGGGACCAGGATCAGTACGCGATTGGCGCGCCCGGACAGCAGTTGGCGATGGATCACCAGGCCGGCTTCGATGGTCTTGCCCAGGCCCACTTCGTCGGCCAGCAGCACCCGTGGCGCGATTCGGTCAGCCACTTCACGGGCAATGTGCAGTTGGTGCGCAATCGGCTGCGCACGCACGCCGCCCAGGCCCCAGAGCGAGGACTGCAACTGGCGGCTGGTGTGTTCCAGGGTGTGGTAGCGCAGGGAGAACCAGGCCAGCGGGTCGATCTGGCCGGCGAACAGACGGTCGCTGGCGAGGCGGAACTGGATGAAGTTCGACAGTTGGGTTTCCGGCAGGGTGACCTGCTCGTTCTGCCCATTGAGGCCGTGGTAGACCAGCAGGCCGTCGACATCGTCGACTTCGCGCACGGTCATCTTCCAGCCTTCGAAGTGGGTGATGGTGTCACCCGGCGAGAACCTCACGCGAGTGAGGGGCGCATTCCGTAGCGCATACTGGCGAGTGTCGCCAGTGGCCGGATAGAGCACGGTCAACAAGCGGCCGTCCTGTGCCAGAACGGTGCCTAACCCCAGCTCTGCTTCGCTGTCACTAATCCAGCGTTGCCCCGGTTGATACTGCTGCGCCATGCTGCCTGACTCCCGCCGTGAAAAAGCCGACTATTCTAACGGAACAAGGCCCCCAGCCAAAGGACTCTGACAAAAACTACTCCGCTTGCCGGAGTGAAAGAGGGCGATTCGACGGGTGGCAGGGCACTGGCGACTGACGACTGGGTCACAAGTTGGCAGCCCCAGGCTCAAGTCGCTGGTACAGCAGCCGACAGCCTGCTGACAGGAGACCAATAATTATGCTGCCACCGATCTTGCCCTTGAGTGTTGTGCCGGTCACGTCACAACTCGACCCCGTGCGCCCCAAACCCGATATCCCGCCGGTGGTGCCTGCGCAGGCGAGTTCCAACGAAAGCACCATTGACCTCAAGCACCGCGACGCCGAGCAATCGACCCTGATGCTGCGCGAGGAACAACGACGCCAGCAGGAACAGCAAAAACGCCGGCGCGAGGCCGACGAAGATCCCGAGCAGCACCTGGCCGTTCCTGGTGACGAACTGAATGCCGATAACACCGTGCCGGTCGCGCCGCTGATTGAGGATGCACCCCGCCAGGGGTTGTGGGTGGACGTCGAGGTTTGACCCCTGGGCGGGCCAGGACGCATTATTGAGTCAATCCAGCCACCACGTAAGCCATGCCATGAGTGACGACAAGCTGATCGACCTGACTGCCGAACGCGCCAAACGGGTCCACGATCTCAATGACAAGCGCCTGAATGACGTGCGCCAGGCGTTCGAGCAGGCCATGCCGCTGGGCAAGGCGAAGAAAAAGTCGAAAAACAAACCGAAAAAGCGCTGAAATGCCCTGAATCTATTGATTCAGGTCAGTTATCGCCCTTCTTTACGCCCCGTTGCGGGCGACATTGATCCCCGTCAATTTCTGCCCCCGACTTCTTGGTTAACTTAGCCCTATCGCAACAGGGCAAGAGCAGGAGGCCGGTCATGTTTTTCGATAATGTGGTTTTTGCCGGGGTGCTGACTGTCGGCCTCATGGTGCTGTTTTTTGTAGGGTTTGGATTTTTTATCTGGAAAGACGCGAACAAGCGTAAAAAACCATAGGTTTTTCCGGGTTACATGAGCACGCAAGGCATTTTGGGCGACTTCGGTCGCCCTTTTTTTTGCCCGATGTTTAGCTCCCTAGCCACAAAAGCACAAAAAAAGGCGTGACCCTCGCAGGTCACGCCTTTTTTAATTGCGTTGTCGGTTAACTGCCCAACGCCGTGGACGCCAGCCAGAACAAGCCGGCCGACAGGCTCACTGTGGCTGGCAGGGTCAGGATCCAGGCCATCAGGATGGTCTTCACGGTGCCGCCTTGCAGGCCGCTCTTGTTCGCGACCATGGTCCCGGCCACGCCCGACGACAGCACGTGGGTGGTGGACACCGGCAGGGCGAAGATATTGGCAAAGCCAATCATGGTGGCGGTGGTGATTTGCGCCGACATGCCCTGGGCATAGGTCATGCCCTGCTTGCCGATCTTCTCGCCAATCGTCAGTACCACGCGCTTCCAGCCCACCATGGTGCCCAGGCCAAGGGCCAGGGCCACGGCGAGGATTACCCAGAACGGTGCGTATTCGGTGGTGGCGGTCAGGTCTTTGCGCAGTTTTTCCAGGTCCGACTTCTCGCGGGAATCAAGGCCTGGCAGCTTGCCGACTTTCTTCGCGGTGTCGTCCAGGCACAACAGGTAGCGACGGACCTCAATGCGCTGGTCGGAGGTCAAGGAATGGTAGTCAGAGACACCCTTCAATGTGCCGAGGAGGGCGTTGATGGTTGGCTCGGTCTGTTGCGGGTTGCAACGGAACTTGCCTGGCAGGTCGTCTCTGACACTTTTGCCCAGGGCAAGGAATTCGCCGAGGGTTTCGTGGTTGCGCTGGTAGAACTGGTTGAGGTGCAGGGTGGCGTCGCGGGTTCGCTCGATCTGGTAAGTAGTGCTGCCCAGATCGAGTACAAACTGCGCGGGCACGATACCGATCAGCACCAGCATGATCAGGCCAATACCTTTCTGACCGTCGTTGGAGCCATGCACGAAACTCACGGCCATCGCGGAGATCACCAGTACCAGGCGGTTCCAGAACGGCGGGTGTTTCTTGTCGTCGAGCTTGCGGCGCTGGTCCGGTGTCTTGTGCATCTTGGACAGCGGACGCCACCATTTAAGGCCAATCAACACCAGGGCTGCGACCAGGAAGCCGGCCATGGGCGAGAACACCAGCGAGGCGCCGATATCAATGGCCTTCTGCCAGTTGACCCCGTCTGCCAGCGGAATATCGTTGATCAAGGCATTGGCCAGGCCGACACCGAGGATCGAACCGATCAGGGTGTGGGAGCTGGATGCCGGGATCCCGAAATACCAGGTGCCGAGATTCCAGGTGATGGCCGCTGCTAATAATGAAAACACCATGGCCAGACCATGGCCGGTGTTTACATTGATCAGCAACTCCACCGGCAGCAGGTGCACGATGGCGTAGGCAACGCCCACCCCGCCGAGCAACACGCCGAGGAAGTTGAACACCCCGGAAAAGAATACGGCCAGGTGCGGCGGCATCGCTTTGGTATAGATGACTGTGGCCACCGCGTTAGCGGTGTCATGAAAGCCATTGATGAACTCGAAGGCGAGGACAAAGGCGAGGGCGAGCAACAGGCTCACAAGAACCCAAGCATCCAGTCCGCTGAATAAATCGATCATGAAGGTTTTATGACCCGGTCGTAAGGGGGCGCGATTATGCCAGAAAACCTCAGTAATCTATGCACTAGCTGCTCGCCGGTAACATTCTTCAACGAATTAATTTGGAGGAGGGGTGCGACTACCAGATATTTCGGTGGTTTGGCAACTCATTGATTTATAAAGAATAGAGGGGCCGTGGCAGGGTGCGACAATTAAGATGAAGGGTCTGAAACAGGTGTATGAAATTTCGTCAGAGCGGCGAAACTGACGATTGCTGGGCAAACCCCGTGCGCCCCTGCCAGGGGGTGCTGGCAGGGCAATGACTTGCCAGGAAGGCTCAATCCGAGAGGCTTATGGCTCTTCGGCCTTGAGGTCCTTTTCGATCTTTTGGATTTCCTGGGCAAACGCCTGGTCGAGCAGACTGGCTCGTTTGCGCCATGGTTTGCGCTCCGGCTCAGGTTGGGCGGCGTAGGTGGTGACTTCCCCGCCGTAAACATCCTTGTAACGTTGTTCCTGGCGCTCAAGTTCCGCGCGCAGTTCGTCTTTCGTCACTTTGTTACCTAATTGAGTTGAGTTTGATTCCGGTGATGCGCGATGACGCAAGTGATGGGCGTATTACACGATCAACCACTTCAGTTATTGCACGCGGCCACGGCACCGGGGAAGAACAGCTGTCGTAGCAACAGTTTTCTTTTTACATCACAAATATGGGCAGGCTGTGGAACTGAATACCCGGTATCTGCAACCCAGGCCAGGACAAGGAAAAGCTGAGGCTTGGTGGGGGCAGGCATGCCCTTGAGGCTAACTCGACCTTGTCACAGGGTGCATTATAGCGGCGCATTTGCATAAGACTATCGTCAACAAGTTAAAAAACGTCAACTTGGCGTAGCTGTATTGCTATTCACCTCATGTCGGGAACTTGACGCCGTACTTGCCTAATACTCTGTGTGTGACAGTTGCACGGTCGTTAATTAAGTCAACATTGCCAGGCCGGACGACGTCAGTTAAGTGAGCGCAACAAATTCAGTGCGGGGACCTGGCAGCGCCCAGCGGCGCAAATTGCGATTATCGAATGACCGTCCGATAATCGCCCAATGTTGGCGCCCTTGCCTTGTACATCCGTTGCCTGCCGGCTTGTAATGGCGCTTGAAAATAAGAGAAAGGACCTGAAATGAACGATCAATTGCGCAACTCCTTTGCCTCAGTGGCGCCGCCGATCGTTGCGTCACCGGCCAAGCGCATCCAGGCGTTTACCGGCGACCCGGATTTCATGACCTCCCTGGCCCGCGGGCTGGCCGTGGTGCAGGCGTTCCAGGAGCGCAAGCGGCACCTGACCATCGCCCAGATCAGCCATCGCACGGAAATCCCCCGCGCTGCCGTCAGGCGTTGCCTGCATACCTTGATCAAACTCGGCTACGCCACCACCGACGGGCGCACGTACTCCCTGCTGCCCAAGGTCCTGACCCTGGGCCATGCCTATCTGTCGTCCACGCCCCTGGCGGTTTCTGCCCAGCCTTACCTGGACCGCATGAGTGAGCAGCTTCATGAAGCCTGCAACATGGCGACCCTGGAGGGCGACGACATCCTCTATATCGCCCGATCCGCTACAACCCAACGCCTGATTTCGGTGGATCTTTCGGTCGGTGGCCGGCTGCCAGCTTACTGCACCTCCATGGGCCGAATCCTCCTGGCAGCCCTGGATGACGCGTCGCTGCAGGACTACCTGGATCATGCCGACCTGCAAACCAAGACCAGCCGCACCCTGACCACGCCGCAAGCCTTGCTTGAATGCCTGCAACAAGTGCGGCAACAGGGCTGGTGCATTGTCGACCAGGAACTGGAGCAGGGTCTGCGCTCCATCGCCGTGCCGGTGTATGACGCGTCCGGCCAGGTATTGGCTGCGCTGAATGTCAGCACCCATGCCGGGCGGGTCAGCCGCAGTGAGCTGGAACAACGTTTCCTGCCGAGCATGCTCTGCGCCAGCCAGGAGCTGAGTGCCCAGTTGTTTGCTTAAGCTGTTCGGTGACCGCACAGATCCCGGTTTGACGAATTGACGGTGTTTCCCCTGGCTCATTAATGTCGCGGCAGCGTGATTGACCGCGACAGCTTCTACCGCTGCGGTTTCGGTTTCGCCCCAATAATAATGACGACTCGCCGTCGTCCGCCCGCCATCGGTGTGGAAATAAAAATAATGAATCAGCCTTCGCCTTCTGTTGGTACATGTCTGGACGTGCAGTCCTTTATCAATGCGCAACCGCTGTCCCGCTATCAATGGCGGGTGGTGATCCTGTGCTTCCTGATTGTCTTTCTCGACGGCCTGGATACTGCGGCCATGGGCTTTATTGCGCCGGCACTGTCCCAGGATTGGGGGATCGACCGTGCCAGCCTCGGCCCGGTGATGAGTGCCGCGTTGATCGGCATGGTGTTTGGCGCCCTGGGTTCAGGCCCGTTGGCCGACCGTTTCGGACGCAAGGTGGTGTTGGTCGGCGCCGTGCTGGTGTTCGGTGCGTTCAGCCTGGCCTCGGCCTATAGCAGCAACGTTGATCAGTTGCTGGTATTGCGCTTCCTGACCGGCCTGGGCCTGGGCGCTGGCATGCCGAACGCCACGACGTTGCTGTCCGAATACACCCCGGAGCGCCACAAGTCGTTGCTGGTGACCAGCATGTTCTGCGGCTTCAACCTGGGCATGGCCGGTGGCGGGTTTATCTCGGCCAAGCTGATCCCGATGTTCGGCTGGCATAGCCTGCTGCTGATCGGCGGCATCCTGCCCTTGATCCTGGTCGGCGTACTGGTGCTATGGCTGCCGGAGTCGGCACGCTACCTGGTGGTGCGCAATCGCGGCACAGACAAGGTGCGCAAGGCCTTGTCACCCATCGACCCGGCCACCGTCGCCCAGGCTTCCAGCTTCAGCGTCCCGGAACAGAAAACCGTCAAGGCGCGCAATGTGTTCGCGGTGATCTTCTCTGGCACCTACAGCGCCGGCACCCTGTTGCTGTGGCTCACCTACTTTATGGGTCTGGTGATTGTGTACCTGTTGACCAGTTGGTTGCCGACCCTGATGCGTGACAGCGGCGCCAGCATGGAGCAGGCGGCTTTTATCGGCGCGTTGTTCCAGTTTGGTGGAGTACTCAGCGCCGTGGGCGTGGGCTGGGCCATGGACCGGTTCAATCCGCACAAGGTCATCGGCACTTTCTACCTGCTGGCTGGGGTCTTTGCCTACGCCGTGGGCCAGAGCCTGGGCAATATCACCCTCCTGGCCACCCTGGTGTTGATCGCCGGGATGTGCGTCAACGGTGCGCAATCGGCCATGCCTTCGTTGGCGGCGCGGTTTTACCCGACCCAGGGCCGGGCGACCGGGGTGTCCTGGATGCTGGGGATTGGCCGTTTTGGCGCGATCCTCGGTGCGTGGATGGGAGCCACGCTGTTGGGGCTGGGTTGGAACTTCGAGCAAGTGCTGACGGCACTGGTGATTCCGGCTGCATTGGCCACTACGGCGGTGGTGATCAAAGGCCTGGTCAGCCACGCCGACGCCACCTGAGACTTAAAGCAGGCACGGTTGAAAAATGTGGGAGCGGGCTTGCTCGCGAAGGCGGTGGCTCAGGACAAAAAAGTGTTGACTGACACACCGCCTTCGCGAGCAAGCCCGCTCCCACAGGGACGCTGTTCGCGTGGAAAGCAGGGGTGTTTGGAGGAATGTTAGCCAGGTAACAATCTGTTCGATTATCGAACGGTTAGTCGATTATCGGATTGTTTGACCCCTGACCCCGGCTTACTCTTCAAGCACTTCGGCGCTGCCTCCAGCGCCTTTTTCGACCTACACCGGGAGCCCAACCCCATGGCTGAAATCCTTTCGCTGGCTGATGCGGTAAAGCAGTTCGTCAATGACGGCGATACCGTCGCGCTCGAAGGCTTTACCCACCTGATCCCTACAGCGGCAGGTCATGAAATCATCCGTCAGGGCAAGAAAGACCTGACGCTGGTGCGCATGACGCCCGACCTGATCTACGACCAACTGATCGGGGCCGGCTGTGCGCGCAAGTTGATTTTTTCCTGGGGCGGCAACCCGGGCGTAGGTTCCCTGCATCGCCTGCGGGATGCGGTGGAAAAGCAATGGCCGCAACCGTTGGAGATCGAAGAACACAGCCATGCGGACCTGGCCAACGCCTACGTGGCCGGCGCCTCCGGCCTGCCGTTCGCGGTGCTGCGGGCGTATGCCGGTTCTGACTTGCCCAAGGTCAACCCGCTGATCAAGACCGTGACCTGCCCCTTCACCGGCGAAGTGCTGGCGGCGGTGCCGTCGGTGCGCCCGGACATCACCGTGATCCACGCGCAAAAGGCCGACCGCAAGGGCAACGTGCTGTTGTGGGGGATTCTCGGGGTGCAGAAAGAGGCGGCATTGGCGGCCAAGCGTTGCATCGTCACCGTCGAAGAAATCGTCGACGACCTCAACGCCCCCATGAACGCCTGCGTGCTGCCGACCTGGGCCCTGACTGCCGTGTGCCATGTACCGGGGGGCGCGCACCCTTCCTACGCCCACGGTTACACCGAGCGTGACAATCGCTTTTATCAAGCCTGGGATCCGATCGCTCGGGACCGTGGGACGTTTACCGCATGGATCAATGAATACATCCATGGTACCGCTGACTTCAGTCAATTCCAGGCCAAACTGGCTGCCGCGCAGGAGGCCAAGTAATGACTTACTCGACCAATGAAATGATGACCGTCGCCGCCGCGCGCCGCCTGAAGAACGGTGCCGTGTGCTTCGTCGGCATCGGCCTGCCGTCCAAGGCCGCCAACCTGGCCCGCCTGACGTCGTCGCCGGATGTGGTGTTGATCTACGAGTCCGGCCCGATTGGCGCCAAGCCCTCGGTCCTGCCGCTGTCCATTGGCGACGGCGAGTTGGCGGAAACCGCCGACAGTGTCGTACCCACGGGTGAGATTTTTCGCTACTGGCTGCAAGGCGGGCGCATTGACGTCGGTTTTCTCGGCGCAGCCCAGGTCGACCGCTTCGGCAATATCAACACCACGGTGGTTGGTGATTACCACCAACCCAAGGTGCGCCTGCCGGGTGCCGGTGGTGCGCCGGAGATTGCCGGCTCCGCCAAGAGCGTGTTGATCATCCTCAAGCAGTCGTCCCGTTCGTTTGTCGACAAACTGGATTTCATCACCTCGGTCGGCCATGGCGAAGGCGGCGACTCGCGCAAGCGCCTCGGCCTGCCAGGCGCAGGCCCGGTCGGGATTATTACCGACCTGTGCATCATGGAGCCGGAGGAGGGCACCCACGAATTTGTGGTCACCGCCTTGCATCCCGGCGTGACCCGCGAGCAAGTGATTGCCGCCACCGGCTGGGCGATCCGCTTTGCCGAGCAGGTCAGCACCAGCGCCGAACCCACGCCAGTCGAACTGAACGCCTTGCGCGATCTTGAAGCCCGTACCGCCGCGGCCCATGGCCAAACCCCAGGAGAAGCCTGATGCGCGACGTGTTTATCTGTGATGCGATCCGCACCCCCATCGGCCGTTTCGGCGGTGGCCTGTCCACGGTGCGCGCCGATGACCTGGCGGCCCTGCCGATCAAGGCCCTGATGGCGCGCAACCCGTCGGTAGACTGGAGCGCGGTCGACGAAGTGTTCCTCGGCTGCGCCAACCAGTCCGGCGAAGACAACCGTAACGTGGCGCGCATGGCTGCGCTGCTGGCCGGCCTGCCGCCGAGCATTCCCGGGGTGACGGTCAACCGCTTGTGCGCCTCGGGCATGGACGCCATCGGCACCGCGTTCCGCGCCATTGCCAGTGGCGAAATGGAGCTGGCGATTGCCGGTGGTGTCGAGTCGATGTCCCGTGCACCGTTCGTGATGGGCAAGGCAGACGCCGCGTTCTCGCGCAACATGAAGCTGGAAGACACCACCATCGGCTGGCGCTTTATCAACCCGTTGATGAAGGCCCAGTACGGCGTGGATGCCATGCCGCAGACCGCTGATAACGTGGCAGATGATTACAACGTCTCGCGCGCCGACCAGGACGCCTTCGCCTTGCGCAGCCAGCAACGCACAGCCATGGCCCAGGCCGCGGGGTTTTTCGCTGAAGAAATCGTCCCGGTACGGGTCGCCCATAAAAAAGGCGAGACCCTGGTGGAGCACGACGAACACCCGCGTGCCGATACCACCCTCGAAGCCCTGACCAAGCTCAAGCCGGTCAACGGCCCGGACAAGACCGTCACCGCCGGCAACGCTTCCGGGGTCAACGACGGCGCCGCCGCGTTGATTCTGGCCAGCGCGGACGCGGTGAAAAAGCACGGCCTGACCGCCCGCGCCCGGGTGTTGGGCATGGCCAGTGCCGGGGTCGAACCCCGGGTGATGGGCATCGGCCCGGTGCCAGCGGTGCGCAAGTTGGTAGAGCGCCTGGGCCTGGCGGTCAGCGACTTTGATGTGATCGAACTCAACGAAGCCTTCGCCAGCCAGGGTTTGGCGGTGCTGCGGGAGTTGGGCCTGGCGGACGACGCACCCCAGGTCAATCCCAACGGCGGCGCGATTGCCTTGGGTCATCCCCTGGGCATGAGCGGTGCGCGCCTGGTCTTGACGGCCCTGCATCAACTGGAAAAAACCGGCGGCAGCAAAGGCCTGGCGACCCTGTGTGTCGGCGTCGGCCAAGGCTTGGCGTTGGCCATCGAACGCGTTTGAGACCTACAAGAAAAAGAGGAATGCTCCATGAGTGACAAGCCCGGATACCGGCGCCCGCAAGCGGGTACTCAGCCTGATTACCTGCACCCGGCGTACCAGTCGACGAACCTGCGTTCGCCGTCCAAGCCGCTGGTGTTTTTGCCCCATTCACTGTCGGAAATCACCGGCCCGACCATCGGCGCCGAACGCATTGCCGAGCACGACAACGACCTGACCGCCCAGCACGAGGGCGAGCCCCAAGGCGAGCGCATCATCATTCACGGCCGGGTCCTGGATGAAAACGGCCTGCCTGTGCCGGGCATCCTGGTGGAGATCTGGCAGGCCAACGCCGCCGGTCGCTACAACCACAAGCGCGACCAGCACGACGCGCCCCTGGACCCGAACTTCACCGGCACCGGTCGCACCGTCACCGATGCCGATGGCTGGTACCAGTTCCAGACCATCAAGCCCGGTGCCTATCCGTGGGGCAATCACCACAACGCCTGGCGCCCGGCGCATATCCACTTCTCGCTGTTCGGCCCCAGTGTGCTGACGCGCCTGGTGACCCAGATGTACTTCCCCGGCGACCCGCTGCTGGCCTATGACCCGATCTACAACTGCGTGCCGGACACCTCGGCCAAGGAACGCCTGATCGCCCGTTTCGACCTGGAAAAGACCGTGCCGCACTATGCCCTCGGCTATCGCTGGGACATCGTCCTGCGCGGCCGCGACGCCACGCCGATGGAGAAATGACATGACCCTCAACGCAACCACGTCCCACACCGTCGGGCCGTACTATCACATCGGCCTGACTTGGTTGAACTGCGAAGACCTGGCGAATGCGGGCACCCTCGGCGAGCGTGTGGCCATCACCGGGCAGGTGGTGGATGGCAATGGCGAGGTGGTCAACGATGCCATGCTGGAAGTCTGGCAGGCCAACGCCGCCGGTAAATATGACCACCCCGAGGACGACCAGGACAAAGCCCTGGACCCCAATTTCGCAGGCTTTGGCCGGGTGCCGGTGGATGCGCAAGGGCGTTTCCGTTTCAGCACCATCAAGCCCGGTAGTGTGCCGGGCCTGAAGGGTACGACCCAGGCGCCGCATTTGGTGGTGTTGGTGTTTGCCCGTGGTTTGGTGAAGCACTTGCTGACGCGGATTTATTTCGACGGCGAAGCGGCCAATGGCGATGACCCGTTGCTGGCGTGTGTGCCGGCAGAGCGGCGCGGCACGTTGGTTGCCAAGGCGGATGCGTCGGGGGTGTATCAGTGGAATGTGGTGCTTCAGGGCACCGATGAAGAGACGGTGTTTTTCGATTATTGAGTTGCCTGCCAGGGCGCTGTCGCGGGCAAGCCCGCTCTCACAGTGGAATGCGATCACCTGTGGGAGCGGGCTTGGCTGCCATTCAAAGGTCTGCTTGCGGAACGAGGTTGTTGCAAAGTGTGTCTAGACTCTAACCCGTTCCCTACGAGTGAAAACAACATGACAACGAGTACCAGTCACTACACCGGAGAAGAACGCAGCAAACGGATTTTTGCGATTGTCGGGGCCTCTTCCGGCAACCTGGTCGAATGGTTCGACTTCTACGTCTATGCCTTCTGCGCGATCTATTTCGCTCCGGCGTTTTTCCCCTCCGACGACCCCACGGTGCAGCTGCTCAACACCGCTGGCGTGTTCGCCGCAGGCTTCTTGATGCGCCCCATCGGTGGCTGGCTGTTTGGCCGGGTCGCCGACAAGCACGGGCGCAAGAATTCGATGATGATTTCGGTGCTGATGATGTGCGCCGGTTCCCTGGTCATCGCCTTTCTACCGACCTACAAAGACATCGGCGCCTGGGCTCCGGCCCTGCTGCTGATGGCGCGGCTGTTCCAGGGCCTGTCGGTGGGGGGCGAGTACGGCACCACGGCGACCTACATGAGTGAAGTCGCGCTCAAGGGCCAGCGCGGCTTCTTCGCCTCGTTCCAGTACGTGACCCTGATTGGCGGGCAACTGCTGGCGGTGTCGGTGGTGGTGATCCTGCAACAACTGCTCACCGAGGACGAGCTGCGGGCCTGGGGCTGGCGCATTCCGTTTGTGATCGGGGCCGTGGCGGCGGTGATTTCGCTGTTGCTGCGCCGCTCCCTGAAAGAAACCACCAGCAAGGAAATGCGGGAAAACAAGGACGCCGGCAGCATTGCCGCGTTGTTCCGCGATCATAAGGCCGCGTTTATCACCGTGCTCGGCTACACCGCCGGCGGCTCGCTGATCTTCTACACCTTTACCACTTACATGCAGAAGTACCTGGTGAACACCGCCGGCATGCACGCCAAGACCGCCAGCTACATCATGACCGGCGCGCTGTTCCTCTATATGTGCATGCAGCCGCTGTTCGGCATGCTCTCGGACAAGATCGGCCGCCGTAACTCGATGCTCTGGTTCGGCGCGCTCGGGACCTTGTGCACAGTCCCGATCCTGCTGACCCTGAAAACCGTGACCAGCCCGTTCCTGGCCTTTGTATTGATTACCCTGGCGCTGGCGATTGTGAGTTTCTACACCTCCATCAGTGGCCTGGTAAAAGCCGAAATGTTCCCGCCACAAGTGCGCGCTCTCGGTGTGGGCCTGGCCTATGCGGTGGCCAACGCGATCTTCGGTGGTTCGGCGGAATACGTGGCCCTGGGCCTGAAATCCATTGGCCTGGAAAACACCTTCTACTGGTACGTGACCGGCATGATGGCGATTGCGTTCCTGTTCAGCCTGCGCCTGCCGAAACAGGCTGAGTACTTGCACCACGATCTGTAAGGGATGACTTATGACACTGCGCACGAGCAACCAACTGTTCGACGCTTACTTCACCGCCGACAGCATGGCCGAGGTGTTCTGTGACCAGGGACGCTTGCAGGGCATGCTGGATGTCGAAGCCGCACTGGCCCGGGCGCAGGCGCGGATCGGGTTGATTCCCCAGGCCGCCGTCGCGCCGATTGCCCAGGCATGCCTGGCCTCGTTGTACGACGTGGATGCCCTCGGCGCGGCGATTGCCACGGCGGGCAATTCGGCGATCCCGCTGGTCAAGGCCCTGGGCAAACTGATTGCCAGCGAGGACGCCGGCGCCGAGCGCTATGTGCATCTGGGCGCCACCAGCCAGGATGTGATGGACACCGGCCTGGTGCTGCAACTGCGGCGGGCGCTGGAACTGATCGACACGGACCTGGCCCGGCTGGGCGCGGTTCTCGCGGCCCAGGCGCAGCGCTATGCCGACGTGCCGTTGGCCGGGCGTACCTGGTTGCAGCACGCAACGCCGGTCACCCTGGGGATGAAAATCGCCGGTTGGCTGGGGGCGGTGACGCGCAATCGCCAACGGTTGGTGGAGCTGCAGCCGCGCCTGCTGGTCCTGCAGTTCGGCGGCGCGTCCGGCACCTTGGCTGCACTGGGTGAACACGCCATGCCGGTGGCGCAAGCCCTGGCAGCGGAGTTGCAACTGACGCTGCCCGAACAACCCTGGCACACCCAGCGTGACCGTCTGGTGGAGTTCGCCAGCGTGCTGGGCCTGATCGCCGGCAGCCTGGGCAAGCTCGGGCGGGATATCAGCCTGCTGATGCAGACCGAAGCGGCGGAAGTGTTCGAGCCGTCAGCCCCAGGCAAGGGCGGCTCCTCGACCATGCCGCACAAGCGCAACCCGGTTGGCGCGGCGGTGTTGATCAGCGCTGCTACGCGGGTGCCGGGGCTGGTGGCGACGATGTTCAGCGCCATGCCCCAGGAGCACGAGCGCAGCCTGGGCCTGTGGCATGCCGAATGGGAAACTCTGCCCGAAATCTGCCGCCTGGTGTCCGGTGCCTTGCATCAGGCATTACTGGTGAGTGAAGGCCTGGAAGTCGATGCACAACGCATGGGCCACAATCTCGACCTGACCCAGGGCCTGGTGCTGGCCGAGGCCGTCAGTAGCACATTGGCCCAGCGCCTGGGCCGTGAAACCGCCCATCACCTGCTGGAACAGTGTTGCAAACGCGCGGTCGCCGAGCAGCGCCATTTGCGCGCGGTATTGGCCGATGAGCCGCAAGTCACCGCCGAGCTGTCGGCGGTGGAATTGGATCGCCTGCTGGACCCGGCGCATTACCTGGGCCAGGCACAGACCTGGGTCAGCCGCGCCGTGGCTGAGCACTTTGCTTTTTCTGCCTGAGGAGGCTGCTGTGGGATTTGTACGACTCGCCGATGGCGAACTGAATTACCAACTGGAAGGTCCTGAAGGCGCGCCGGTACTGGTGCTGTCCAATTCACTGGGCACCGACCTGCATATGTGGGATACCCAGATGCCGGCCTTCACCGAGCATTTTCGGGTGCTGCGCCTGGACACCCGTGGCCACGGCAAATCCCTGGTCACCGAGGGCCCCTACAGCATTGAGCAACTGGGGCGTGACGTGCTGGCGTTGCTGGATGCGCTGGATATCCAGCGTGCGCATTTCTGCGGTTTGTCCATGGGCGGGTTGATTGGCCAGTGGCTGGGCATCAACGCCGGTGAGCGCTTGCTCAAGCTGGTGCTGTGCAACACGGCAGCCAAGATCGGCACTGCGGACATCTGGAACCCGCGGATCGAAATGGTCCTGCGCGAGGGCCAGGCGGCAATGGTCGGCTTGCGTGATGCGTCGGTTGCGCGTTGGTTTACTGCCGATTTTGCCCAGGCTCATCCCGCTCAGGCCAAGCGCATTACCGACATGCTCGCGGCCACATCGCCCCAAGGCTATGCCGCCAACTGTGGCGCGGTGCGCGATGCGGATCTGCGTGAGCAACTGGCGTCTATCAAGGTGCCGACGCTGGTGATTGCCGGTACTGAGGATGCCGTCACACCGCCGGCCGGCGGGCACTTTATTCAAGAGCGTGTCGCGGGCGCCGAGTATGCCGAGTTTTATGCGGCGCACTTGTCCAACGTACAGGCCGGGGCTGCGTTCAGCGAGCGGGTACTGGCGTTCTTGTTGGCGGGCTGATGGTCCAGGCGAGTAGCGCTTGTTGTGGCACAGTCATTAATGGTTGGTTTTAGGAGGTTTTGTGGACGAGAAACAACGTTACGCCGATGGGCTCAAGGTGCGGCGTGAAGTGCTGGGCGATGCCCATGTCGATCGCAGCCTCAATGCCTTGACCGAGTTCAACAGCGAGTTCCAGGAAATGATCACCCGCCATGCCTGGGGTGATATCTGGACCCGCCCGGGCTTGCCCCGGCACACCCGCAGCCTGATCACCATTGCCATGCTGATCGGGATGAACCGCAACGAAGAGCTCAAACTGCACCTGCGCGCCGCCGCCAGCAATGGCGTGACCCGTGCCGAGATCAAGGAAGTACTGATGCAGAGCGCAATCTACTGCGGGATCCCGGCGGCCAATGCGACGTTTCACCTGGCCGAGTCGGTGTGGGATGAGTTGGGGGTCGAGTCGCGGGATTGACGACGATTTACCCCCGCCTGGAGCCGCTCACCCCTCGTCAGGCGGAAAGTAAGCATCCCGCCGCGCAGTACCCGTTTCTTCACGCAGTGCGTTTTCATTAAAGGGGTTGGGGTTGGTAGTCGTCGGGGGGGTCGACGGGTCGTTGTCAAAATCAAAGGCGGGGGCATTGGTCTCTACCCCGACGGCTTGGCGCTCCGGATTCGGTTCATCTGCGGTTTTGCCGGGTAAAAAGGTGCCATTGGCGCCGTTATAGGCGTGGGCCATTTCATGGTAGAGGCTGATGACCGGAGGCTCACGGAAGATGAGGCCGGGATTGTTGTGTATCTTTGCCCCCGTGGCGACCGAGCCTTTGGTGTTGCCGTGTATGAAACCCAATTGGGGCGATTCTGCGAGGTCGTCATATTCTTTTAATTGTTTGTCGTGTTCTCTGGTGAAGTTGTTGGTGAATGTATAATTGGGGCGGACGGTAGTCTCTCGGATTGTTATGGGGGAACCGTTGCGCTCGGCGGCCCGGTCCAGTTCACTCAGCATTTTTTGTGCCGTTGGTGAGTTTCTGAAGAATTCAAGATCATCCTGGGTTTGTTGTTTGAATTTGCTTGAGCCCTCGATCTTGAACGCTTTATGACCCGCATTGCTGATGTTGACTTTTTTATATCGGGTGCCGGGAATACTGGTGACGAGGTCATATTTCTTGGCATAGATAGTATCGTTTGCATTGTATGAGTTGACACGATCCCGACCTCGCCCTGTATAGAACACGGTCTGTGCCTTTCCTGTCATCAAATCATCACCGGGGCCGCCATGCATGACATTCATCGGGCTTTCGCTGACCATCGTGTCGTTGCCGTTGCCACCATCCATATAGCTGAATGTGCCTTCGCTGCCAGTCCCGGAGGACATAGTGTCGTTGCCGTTATTCCCATACATGACGGCTATTCCTGATCCGCCCTTCATTGTGTCATTACCGTCATTCCCTTCGGCGTAGCCGTTGCCGCTACCCAGCGTGATGTTGTCGTTCCCCGCTCCTCCGTAGACACGGGTATCACCACTGCCAAGGGCTTCAATCCGGTCTCGACCTTTACCGCCCTCGATCGTAATGGGGATCGTCACGCGCGGATTAACCCGAATGTGATCATCGCCGCCTTTTGACTTGATGTGCAGTTCTTCAGGGTAACTTTCGTGATTGTTGATTTTTAATGTGTAATGCCTGTCGTTGACTTGCAGCTGGACTTCATTGTTCGAAGATTGATTGACTTTTATAACGTCGGGCTTTTCACCTGTTTCGATTTTTATGACGTTGCTTCTGTTTGTGCGTTCATTGTCGCTGACCGTCTCCCAAGTGGTTTTATGGGTTATTTTGATAAGGTCGTCCTTATATAAAGGAGCAGAGTTTGTATAGGTTGGATATTTTTCTACGTAGTGTTGGTCTGGTGTTAGTTTTGATTTCGGTGTGAAAGTCGCATTTGAGTTTTGTAGCAGGGGAACTTCAATGGAAATGGGGTTTTGCAGGGCGTTAGCAGCCGGTGTTGGACTGAGTGCGGATGAGGAGAATACGTTTGGATAC
Source organism: Pseudomonas sp. WS 5410 (assembly GCF_012985645.1). NCBI lineage: Bacteria > Pseudomonadati > Pseudomonadota > Gammaproteobacteria > Pseudomonadales > Pseudomonadaceae > Pseudomonas > Pseudomonas sp. WS 5410. Next base: position 153,980 of record NZ_JAAQWS010000009.1, read on the forward strand.
TGTGCAGGGGCTGAGATGGACATTGCATCGTCTCGCGATAGGGGGTTTGGAGATGAGTGGTTGGCCGCCTGAACAGGATTCCGCCTAACTTCAATACCGTTTTTTTCGGACCACACATGAACGCGTAGAACTTCGCGGTCGCGCACGGTTATGTATCATTGGCCTACCTTAAAACAAGGAGCGTCAGGTATAGCGATCGCGCAGATTAAGTCCCATTTCTTTGCGTAAAGAGTTTTCCGTGAAGGGGGCGGGATTGGTGGCGGTCGGCGGGGTGAGTGGATCATGGTCAAAGTCGAACGGCTCGGCACCCGTCGGCAGACCGACAGCCTGTCGTTCAATATTGGGTGTGTCTTCAGGAGGTTCACCCGCGACCGGCTCCTCGGTCGTTCCGGGGAGGAAGGAACCCGTGGCGCCGTTATAGGCATGCACCATTTCATGGTAGAGATTTGTTATCGGAAAACCGCCTGATACAGGGGCGTCAAACGTACTGGAAGGGGAGTAGCGCACGACGCCATCGGTGATTGGCGCGCCCTGTACCCCGTTGTGAACATAACCTTTTACGGGGGCCTCAGGATCCAACTGATCCGGCTCTTGCTGGTTGAACGCGTAATCTGTCCTGTCTCTTTTTCCGCCATCCTGAAGGGTTACCGGTACTCCATTTCTGTCAGCGGCGGCGTCCATCTCGGCAAGCATTTTCTGGCCTGCCGGCGAGCAGCGTAAAAGCTCCAGGTCATCTTCGACGCGTTGTTTGAACTCTGCTGTGCCTTGGACGTTAAACCCTCTTTTACCGGCTTCACTGGGTGTGACCGCCATCAACTTCGCGTGCGCAGAGTTCAGGAACCTGTCGCTGGGTTTTGCGTAGATAAGGTCGTCCCGATTGTTGGAACGGATCGTGTCGTTACCTTTGCCGCTGTAAAAGGTGGTTCGATCGCGACCCAGCATCACATCGTCACCCCGGCCGCCATTCATAATCGTGTGGCCGTTGCCGGCATACATTGTGTCTGAGCCGCTGCCGCCGTCCATGTGGCTTTTTTTGCTGGCTGCCCCAGGCCCCGCATACATCCAGTCGTTGCCGTTATTGGCGTACAGGATGGCGTTACCGGAGCCGCCTATCATCATGTCGCTACCCTCATTGCCTTCGGCATAGCCTGCACCGCTGCCCAACTGGAGAAAGTCGTTGCCATTGCCTCCCAGCAGGCGGCTTGGACCACCTCCCGCCCTTACGTGATCATTGCCATCCCCCGCTTCAATCGTTACGTAAAGCATGACATCGGCATCGACCTTTATCTTGTCGTCACCACCGTTACTTTTAATCACGAGTTTTGTGGGGACTTCATCTTTCGCGTCTCTTGCGTCAAAGATGTATGACTTGCCATTGACCTCTACATTGAGTCGTCCGTCGGTACGGTTACTGACATGAATAGTGTCTGAGGTATTACCTGTTTCAAGCGTCAGCTTATCGTCCAGCAGGGTGGGTTTATCCAGGTCATATTGCCGGGTGCGGATTGAATGCCGGGCAATCAGATTACCGTCATCGACCAGTATCGCTTCCTGTTCTTGCGATGGGCGAACGCGTCTCGCAGGCGGAGCAGGGCTTTCTCCAGTGTCCTGCGCCAAGGAGGGCGCTTGACGGCGCTCCCTCTTGGCGGGGGCGGGTGCCGAGTGTGTGGAAGGCTCAAGGGAAGGGAGGGGCAGACTGTGGTTCAGTGGCGCGATAGTGTTCATCAGAGAACCTTTCTATTCGAGATAGGGGGCTCTCTGTAGGTTGATGATTGGAATAAAAGGGTTCCGCCATACTGGCCGATGCTTTGTGTCCTGGCGTAATGAAATTTGCTCGCGCCCGCTGCACACGTCGCTAAATCGTCTGGGGTGTCGGTTAACGAAACACGGCTCTGTGGTCGGGTTGGATCATTGGGGGGCGGCGTCCCACACCCAGTCCCACATCCCCGGTAAGTGCACGGCTTGGCTGGCATCCTTCACCGTGCGCGCCAGGGCCCCGCGCTCCAGTGCCGAGCGGTCGGTGTAGAACGGTTCGGCGGCGGTCTTCAGGCCATTGGCCTGGGCGCTGTCCATCAGGATCTGCAGGTACTCCTGCAGATGCCGTGCGGTGTAGCGATTGATGTCGTGAAAGGTCACCACCACCGGGATCACCCCTTCTACAGTCGGCAGTTCGCCCAGGGCAATGCGTTCGCGCACCAGCGACAGCTGCCGCAGCAGGTTGGCCCGACGCCGTGGGCTGGCATTGAAGCCCCAGATCTTGCCGTCATTGGCGCTCAGGTCGGTCAGCAAAATCTGCATGCCGTGGCGCTGGTAGGCGGCGAAGGTGCGTTTGTCGTAGTTCCAGAAGGGCGGGCGTATCAGGTTCGGCGCAGCGCCGGTGATCGAGGCGATAGTCGCGGCGCCCAGGCTCAAGGTCTGCGTCAGCTCTTCGTCGTTCAACAGGCGATGATTGCTATGCCAGCGCGTGGCGGTGTGAAACGCCAGGATATGGCCGGCGGCGTGCTCGCGCTCCATGGTCTTGCGCCCGCGCGGGCTGCCGCCAGAGCGCCAGGCCTCGGTCTGCAAAAAGAAGATCGCCTTGATTCCCGGTTGCACCGGGTTGTTGGCCAGGCTCTCGATGACCAAACGGCTAGGGTTGGCGTAGCCCGAGGCGCTGGGGCCGTCATCGAACGTCAGCAGGAAACGGATCGGGGCCTGGGCGTGCAGGCGCTGTTCGGTCTGGGGTGTCAATGCCACGGGCGCGCCGATGCAGGCGCTGAGGCTCAGTGCCAAAGCGAACACGGCGGCGGTGATGGCGAAGGATTTCATGGTATGGGCCGGGCTCTGACACAGATTGCGCCTAAGGAGAGGCCGCAACAGGCGGGCACCATACAGCAAGAATAACCGGGGTGATCATCTGGCTGACGAACTACAACGGCCGGCCATCTCTTCATTGAGGCTAAACGCTGGTGGGCCGGGGCGCTACTCGCGGCAAGTGGCCCCTTCAGCGCTGACACTGAAGGGGGGGGGCGGCAGCGGTCGGCAGGCCGACGGCCCGAAGTTCGCCGTTGGGCGCATCTCGCGCAGGTTTGTCGCCGGCCTGCTCCAGGGGGGCCTGGTACCCCTAGTCAGTGCGAGGCAGCCTACAGCAGGCTAAGGGGATAACTGACAATCAACCGATTCTCATCAAACTCATTGTTGCTGAAGTCGCGCCGGATGCTGGAATTGCGCCAGCGCAGGGTCAGGCTTTTCAGGCTGCCGCTTTGCACGGTGTAGCCCACTTCGCTTTCCCGCCCCCATTCCTTGCCATCGCTGACGGTGGCGGTGTGCACGTTGCTGCCGCTGATGTAGCGGTTCATCAGGGTCAGGCCCGGCACGCCGAGTGCGGCGAAGTTGTAGTCGTGGCGCAGCTGCCAGGAGCGTTCTTCGGCGTTGTCATAGCTGGCATTGAAGCTGTCGTTGGCCAGGGTGCCGCCGCTGGTGCCATTGACCCGCATCCAGGCGCTGTTGCCATTGAGTTTTTGCAGGCCGACATAGAAGGTGTGGCCGCCGTACCTGGCCGAGAACAGGCCGGACCAGGTCTGGTTGTCCAGGTTGCCGGCACGGGCGCTGCCGTCGTCCTGGCCATAGAAGAAGCCGAGGTTGGCGCCCAGGGTCCAGTCGCCCACGGGCTGGCTGTGGGTCAGGTTGAGGTATTGCTGGCGGTAGATGTCCTTGAGCTGGGCATTCCACACGCCGACCTGGGTGCGCTTGTCGTTGAACGCATATTCGGCGCCCTGGAAGTTGAAGCGATCGGAGGTGAACGCAGTTTTACCGAACATCGACATGTCCGTCATGCTGCTGTCGTCTCGCGGGCTGTTGGCGCGGAACTGGCCGCCATACAGGGTCAGGCCGGCGATCTCTTTGGACGTGATCTGCCCGCCGCGCAGGGTTTGCGGCAGGGAGCGGCCATCGTCCGCACGCAGGATCGGCAGCACCGGCATCCACTCGCCGACTTTCAATTCGGTCTGGGAAATCCGTGCCTTGAACGCCACCCCCAGGCGGCCGAAGTTGTCGGCCGGTTTGCCATCGTGATCCAGGGGCAGCAATTGGGTGCCACCGGAGCCGCCGCCGCCATCGAGCTTTTGCGCGTACATGCCCAGCACATCCACCCCGAACCCCACGGTGCCCTGGGTGAAACCGGACTTGGCGTCGAGGATGAAACTCTGCGTCCACTCCTGCGCGCCGCCCTGGGCCTTGGTCGGGTTGGTGAAATTGCGGTTGAAGAAGAAATTGCGCAGGTTGAGGTTGGCGCTGGCATCTTCCAGAAAGCCGTGTTCCTCGGCGACGACTGGGAGGGCAAGGCTGGCGACAGCGGTAGCCAGCAATAGCCGGCGAGGGTGCAAGGTGCTCATGGCGTGGGACCTGTTGTTATTGGTGGTTTTCAGGTGCGGGCCATGGTGCGGGGCGTTGCCGGGGCGGTTCAATTGGGGGAGGGCGGGTTCTGGGCGGTGATCGAACGGAACTGTACGCCCATGAAAAAGCCCACCAAAAGGTGGGCTTCCTGTGTTGCTACGCCGATCAGAACAACTTGAGCTTCGGCGCTTCTTCTTTCACCGGCTCATTCTGCGCCGTCTGTTCGTTCCAACCGCCACCGAGGGCCTTGTACAAGGTCACTTCGCTGGTCAGTTGGGCCAGGCGGTCGGTGATCAGCGTTTGCTGGGCAGCGAACAGCTGGCGCTGGGCGTCGAGGAAGGTCAGGTTGCTATCAACCCCGATGCGGTAGCGACGCTCGGCCAGACGGTAGTAGTCCTGGTTGGCCGAGACGAAGTCACGCTGGGCCTGCAACTGTTGGTTGTAGGTCGCACGTGCTGCCAGGCCGTCGGAGACTTCCTGGAACGCGGTCTGGATCGACTTCTCGTAGGTCGCGACGTTGATCTCTTTCTGGATCTTCGAGTAGTCCAGGCTTGCGCGCAGGCTACCGGCGTTGAAGATCGGGATGTTGATCTGCGGTGCGAACGACCAGGTACCCGAGCCGCCCTTGAACAGGCCGCCGAGGTCCGGGCTCAAGGTCCCGGCATTGGCCGTCAGGCTGATGCTCGGGAAGAACGCAGCCCGTGCCGCGCCGATATTGGCGTTGGCAGCCTTGAGGTTGTGCTCGGCCTGGAGGATGTCGGGGCGACGTTGCAGCAGGTCTGAAGGCAGGCCGGCCGGTACTTCGCTCAACAGGTCGTCGGACAGCGGCTGAGTGACGAGATTCGCCGGCAGACCGGTGCCCAGCAGCAGGGTCAGGTTGTTTTCATCCTGGGCCACCTGGCGGGTGTAGCGGGCCAGTTGCACGCGGGCGCTTTCAACCGAGGTCCGCGCCTGGCTCAAGTCCAGGGCCGAGGCCACGCCGACTTCGTTGCTGCGCGAGGTGAGCTTGAAGCTCTGCTCGTAGGCGGCCAGGGTGTCCTGGGTCAGCTTCAGCAGTTCCTTGTCGGCCTGCCAGGTCAGGTAGGCATTGGCCACGCTGGCCACCAGGCTGATCTGCGTGCTGCGGCGTGCTTCTTCAGTGGCGAAGTACTTCTGCAACGCTTCTTCGCTCAGGCTGCGCACCCGGCCGAACAGGTCCAGTTCGTAGGCGTTGATCCCGAGGGTCGCCGAGTAGGAGCTGGTGATGTTCGATTCGCCGGTTTGCGAGGCCCGTGCCGGAACGCGCTGGCGGCTGCCGCTGCCATTGGCGCCGACGGCCGGGAACAGGTCGGCACGCTGGATGCGGTACTGCGCGGCAAAGGCGTCGATGTTCAGCGCGGCGACGCGCAGGTCACGGTTGTTGACCAACGCGACCTGAATCAGTTGCTGCAGGGCAGGGTCGTGGAAAAACTGCTTCCAGCCTTGCTCGGCCGCGGCCTGGCTCGGTGCCTGGGCCGACGAGTACGCCGGCCCCTGCGGGAACTGGGCGGCCACCGGCGCTTCAGGCTGCTGATAATCAGGGATCAGCGAGCAGCCACTGAGCACAAATGCCGTGACTGCCAGGGAGAGTAGCGACTTGCGCATTAGCCAGCCTCTTTAGGAGTATTCGGTGTATCGGACTTGTCAGTTTTTTTCCGGCTGCCAATGGCGGACACGGTCACGAAGAACAGTGGCACCCAGAAGATAGCCAGAACAGTGGCGGTGATCATACCGCCAATTACGCCGGTACCGATTGCGTGTTGGCTGCCCGAACCTGCACCCGAGGAGATCGCCAGCGGCAGTACGCCGAGGATGAACGCCATGGACGTCATGATGATCGGACGCAAACGCATGCGGGACGCCTCGATGGCCGCCTCGACGATGCCCTTGCCCTGTTCATGCAGTTCCTTGGCGAACTCGACGATCAGGATGGCGTTCTTCGAGGCCAGGCCCACGGTGACCAACAACCCCACCTGGAAGAACACGTCGTTGGACAGTCCTCGCAGGCTGGTGGCCATCAGTGCACCGATCACGCCCAGCGGTACTACCAGCACTACCGCAATCGGGATCGACCAGCTTTCGTACAACGCTGCCAGGCAAAGGAACACCACCAGCAACGACAGGGCATACAGCGCAGGTGCCTGGGAGCCGGACAAGCGTTCCTCATAGGACAGGCCGGTCCAGGCATAGCCCACACCTGCCGGCAATTGCTTGGCGATGCGTTCGACTTCCGCCATCGCATCACCGGTGCTGTAGCCAGGCGCCGGGGTACCGAGGACTTCCATCGCCGCTACACCGTTGTACCGCGACAGTTTCGGTGAACCGAAGATCCAGTTGCCAGAGGCAATTGCTGATAGTGGCACCATTTTTCCGTCGTTGGCGCGCACGAACCATTTGTTCAGGTCTTCAGGGGTCATCCGGCCAGCGGCCTCACCCTGGATGTAGACCTTCTTCACTCGACCGCGGTCGATGAAGTCATTGACGTAGCTGCCACCCAAGGCAATCGCCAGGGTCTGGTTGATGCTCGACAGGCTGATGCCCTGGGCACTGGCTTTCTCGTCGTCGATGGTCAGCTCGTACTGCGGCTCATCGTTGACGCCGTTGGGACGTACGCCGGCCAGGATCTTGCTCTGCGCGGCCATGCCGAGGAACTGGTTACGTGCGTTCATCAACGCTTCGTGACCCACACCGCCCTGGTCCTGCAGGAACACGTCGAAACCGGTGGCGTTACCCAACTCCAGTACCGATGGGGGCACGATGGCAAACACCATGGCGTCCTTGAAGGTCTGGAAGAAGTAGCCCTGGGCACGCTTGGCCACTTCGAACACCGACATGGATGCGTCGCGCTGGTCCCATGGCTTGAGCATGACGAATGCCAGGCCCGAGCTTTGGCCACGACCGGCAAAGTTGAAGCCGTTTACGGTAAATACCGATTGCACGGCCTTGCCTTCACCGGGCTCGCCTTCCTTGTCGTTCAACAGGAAAGCACGCATGTCGTCGATAACGGTCTGGGTGCGTTCGGCCGAAGAACCAACCGGCGTCTGTACCTGGGCGAAGATCACGCCCTGGTCTTCCTCGGGCAGGAACGCGCTTGGGATACGGGTGAACAGCCAGATCATGCCGGCGAAGATGATCAGGTACACCAGGAACGAAGGCGCCTTGTGCTTGATCATGTTGCCCACGCCGCGCTCGTAGCTCAGTACGCCACGGTCGAAGGTGCGGTTGAACCAGCCGAAGAAACCACGCTTGGGTTGGCCGTGTTTCTCGGGGTCGACCGGCTTGAGCATGGTGGCGCACAGTGCCGGGGTGAAGATCAGTGCAACCAGTACCGAAAGTGCCATCGCCGACACAATGGTGATGGAGAACTGTTTATAGATGACCCCCGTCGAGCCGCCAAAGAACGCCATCGGCAGCAGTACCGCCGAGAGTACCAGGGCAATACCTACCAGGGCGCCCTGGATCTGGTCCATGGACTTGACCGTTGCCTCTTTAGGCGACAGATGCTCCTCGGCCATCACCCGCTCGACGTTTTCCACTACCACGATCGCATCGTCCACCAGCAAGCCGATGGCCAGGATCATGCCGAACATGGTCAAGGTGTTGATGGTGAAGCCGAAGGCCGCGAGGATGCCGAACGTACCCAGCAATACCACCGGTACTGTCATGGTGGTGATGATGGTGGCGCGGAAGTTTTGCAGGAACAGGTACATCACCAGGAACACCAGGATGATCGCCTCGACCAGGGTATCGACTACCCCGGAAATCGACTCGGTCACCACTGGGGTGGTGTCATACGGAACCACGGCTTTCATGCCTGGCGGGAAGAACGGCTCCAGGGACGCGACCGTGGCACGGATGGCCTTGGCGGTGTCCAGGGCGTTGGCACCCGATGCCAGTTTGATCGCCATGCCGGAAGCCGGCTTGCCGTTGAACTGGGCACTGATGCTGTAGTTCTGGCCACCCAACTCGACACGGGCGACATCGCCCAGGCGTACCTGGGAGCCATCGCTGTTCACGCGCAGCAGGATCTTTTCAAACTGCTCGGCGCTTTGCAGACGGGTCTTGCCGATGATGGTGGCGTTCAACTGGGTGCCGGGCAGGGCTGGCAGGCCGCCCAACTGGCCGGTGGCCACCTGGACGTTCTGCGCCGCAATGGCACTGCTGACATCCACCGGGGTCATCTGGAAGTTGTTCAACTTGGCCGGATCCAGCCAGATACGCATGGCGTACTGGGAACCGAAGACCTGGAAGTCACCCACGCCAGACGTCCGCGAAATCGGATCCTGGATGTTGGAAACGATGTAGTTGGACAGGTCATCCTTGCTCATGGTGCCGTCTTCGGACACCAGGCCGATCACCATCAGGAAGTTCTTCACCGACTTGGTTACGCGGATCCCTTGTTGCTGCACTTCTTGCGGCAGCAATGGGGTCGCCAGGTTCAGCTTGTTCTGCACCTGAACCTGGGCGATGTCCGGGTTGGTACCCTGGTTGAACGTCGCGGTGATGGTCATGCTGCCGTCGGAGTTACTGTCCGAGGCCACATAACGCAGGTTGTCGATACCGTTGAGCTGCTGCTCGATCACCTGTACCACGGTGTCCTGCACGGTTTGTGCGGACGCGCCTGGGTAGGTCACCTGGATATCAATGGCGGTTGGCGCGATGGCCGGGTATTGGTTGATGGGCAACTTCAGGATCGACAGTGCCCCGACCAGCATGATCACCAGGGCAATTACCCAGGCGAAAATGGGACGGTCGATAAAAAATTTCGACATGTATTACTCCCCTTTGCCAGCGGCGGCGGCAGGAGCAGTACCGGCAGGCTTGGCGTTGGTGGCTTCCTTCGCGTCAACCGTGATGCCCGGCTTGATGAACTGCAAGCCTTCGGTGATCACACGGTCACCGGCATTCAGGCCCTTTTCCACCAGCCAGTAGGCGCCAGCGGTACGGTTGGCCACCAGCACGCGCTGTTCGACCTTGTTGTCGGCGGTCACGACCAGCGCAGTCGGGATGCCCCGGATGTCGCGGGTCACGCCTTGTTGTGGGGCGAGGATCGCCTTGCTGTTCACGCCGGCCTGCAATTGGGCGTGGACAAACATGCCCGGCAACAGGGTGTGATCAGGGTTGGGGAACACGGCGCGCAGGGTTACCGAACCGGTGGTCTGGTCGACCGACACTTCAGAGAATTCCAGCTTGCCCTGTTGCGCGTACTCGCTGCCGTCTTCCAGGGTCAGCTTGACCATGGCCGCGTTTTCACCGGATTTCTGCAGTTGGCCGCTTTCCAGGTCGCGACGCAGCTTCAGCATCTCGGCGGAGGATTGCGTGACGTCGACGTAGATCGGGTCCAGTTGCTGGATCACGGCCATGGCATCGGCCTGGCCATTGCTGACCAGCGCGCCTTCGGTGACCGAGGAACGCCCGATACGCCCGGAGATCGGGGCAAACACCTTGGTGTAGCGCACGTTGATCTGGGCGGTCTGCAGGTTGGCTTCGGAAGTCATGCGGTTGGATACGGCGGTGTCGTATTCCTGGCGGCTGACGGCCTGCTCGTTGACCAGTTGTTTGTAGCGGTCGGCAATCGACTTGGTCTGTTGCAGGTTGGCCTGGGCGCTTTTCAGGGTCGCCTCATACACCGACGGGTCGATCTGATAGAGCTGCTGGCCTTCCTTGACGTCGCCGCCTTCCTTGAACAGACGCTTGAGAATGATGCCGTTGACCTGCGGGCGGACTTCCGCGATGCGGAATGCAGTGGTGCGGCCCGGCAATTCGGAGGTCAGGGTATAGGCTTGAGGTTGAATAGTGACCACGCCGACCTGAGGGGTTTGAGCGGGCGGAGCCGCTTCTTCCTTTTTACATCCGCTGAGCAGCGATGCCAGGGCGACGGCAGTGACCAGAGCGGTAACAGCTGGCTTAAGTTGCATGAAGATCCTCGGGTCAGGCGCGCTCGATGCGCACAAGAAGTGTGGAAGGGTAAAAAACAGGCAGTGAGTAGATAAGTAGCTTGCTAGGCAATATACTTACGTTCATGGTTGTTTGTAAACTCTTGACAGGCTTCGCGGATTCCTTGCAAGGCAGCGCTGAAAGCCTCGATTCTATTACGTTCGGCGCCCTTGACGGTGTCGTCCCATAATTATTCAGAAGGTGGTTATCAACCACCGCTCGTGTCCTGATTGAGGTGTTACTGCCATGGTTCGTCGTACCAAAGAGGAAGCTCAGGAAACGCGCAGCCAGATTCTTGAAGCTGCCGAGCAAGCCTTTTATGAGCGTGGCGTTGCCCGTACTACGCTGGCGGATATCGCGGCGCGGGCGGGCGTGACGCGAGGCGCGATCTATTGGCACTTCAGCAACAAGTCGGACCTGCTGCAGGCGCTGCTGGACACGCTGCACGAGCCCCTGGACGAATTGGCCAGGGCCAGTGAAAGCGAGGATGAGGTAGATCCGCTGGGCTGCATGCGCAAGCTGCTGATCCATCTTTTTCATCAGGTGGCCCTGGACCCGAAAACCCGGCGCATTAATGAGATCTTGTTCCATAAGTGCGAATTTACCGATGAAATGTGTGACATGCGCCGTCAGCGCCAGACCCACAGCCTTGAGTGCAACCTGCGCATTGGCCTGACACTGCGCAATGCAGTCCACCGCGGGCAACTTCCGGAAAACCTCGACACCGCTCGCGGGGCGGTGTGCATTCATGCCTACATCAACGGGCTTATTGGCCAATGGCTACTGGTGCCAGACAGCTTTGAGCTGTATCAGCAGGCCGAGCGCCTGGTGGATATCGGGCTGGACATGCTGCGCTTGAGTCCCAGCCTGCACAATTGATACAAAATGCGTAATTGCGTTCGTTGGTGTCAACAGTAAAGCCTAAGGATGATCAATCGTCCTTCCGACTTATTTGTGGGGTGACGTTATATACGCGCTGGCCCCAGGTTGAAAGGTAGCCGGCTAAGTATTTTGTAGCGATATTGTTTCATTGCTGTGAAGGATTGTTACCGAACCTGTGGGAGCGGGCGCGGTGTTTTCAAGATCCAATAAAAAGCCCCGGCTCTTGCGAGCCGGGGCTTTTGCATTGTTGCGGGTCAGAGCGCCAGGGTCGGGTAGTCGATATAGCCGACCGGGCCTGGGCTGTAGAAGGTTTGCGGGTTCGCTTCGTTTAATGATGCATCGGCCTTGAGACGGGCCGGCAGGTCCGGGTTGGCGATAAACGGCACGCCAAACGCCACCGCATCGGCCTTGCCCGAGGCCAGCCAGGCATTGGCGCTGTCCTTGGTGAAGCGTTCGTTGGCAATGTACGGACCGCCGAACGCGGCTTTCAATTGCGGGCCCAGGCTGTCGCCGGCTTCTTTCTCGCGGGCGCAGATAAAGGCGATGCCACGCTTGCCCAGTTCACGGGCGACGTAGGTGAAGGTTTCTGCCAGGTTGGCATCGCCCATGTCATGCAGGTCGGCCCGTGGCGACAGATGCATCCCCACGCGGCCGGCGCCCCAGACTTCAATCACCGCGTCAGTCACTTCCAGCAACAGTCGCGCGCGGTTTTCCAGGGAACCGCCGTATTCGTCGGTGCGCTGATTGGTGCTGCTTTGCAGGAACTGGTCGAGCAGGTAGCCATTGGCGCCGTGCACTTCCACCCCGTCAAAACCGGCAGCCTTGGCGTTCTCGGCACCCACGCGATAGGCATCGACGATATCGGCGATTTCTGCGGTTTCCAGGGCTCGTGGGGTTGGGTAGTCGGCCAGCGGGCGCACCAGGCTGACGTGGCCGGCGGGCTGGATGGCGCTCGGGGCTACCGGGCTCTCGCCGTTCAGGTACGACGGGTGGGAGATCCGCCCCACGTGCCACAGTTGCAGGAAGATCTTGCCGCCGGCGCCGTGCACGGCCTTGGTGATGTTGGTCCAGCCGCGCACCTGGTCGTTGGACCAGATGCCTGGGGTGTTCGGGTAGCCCACGCCCATCGGCGTCACCGAAGTGGCTTCGCTGAGGATCAGGCCGGCAGACGCCCGCTGCACGTAGTATTCAGCCATCAGCGCATTGGGCACGCGACCGGCGTCGGCACGGCAGCGGGTCAGCGGTGCCATGATGATGCGGTTCGACAGCTGCACATCACCCAGTTTGATCGGATCGAAAATAGTCGTCATCGCAAATACTCGTCTGTTCTAAGTGATTAATGGGTAGCAGGGGCCAGGTCAGCATCGGCGCTCTGGCGGAAGGTGATCAGCGTGACCACCAGCGCCAGGATCGCCAGGGCCGCAGCCGCCAGCGGCACGCTGGTCAGGCCGAAACCGTGGGCAATCACACTGCCGCCGACCCAGGCGCCCAGGGCGTTGCCGATATTGAAAGCGCCGATATTGAGGGTCGACACCAGGTTGGGCGCGGCCTTGCCGAAGGTCACCACGTTGATCTGCAGTGCCGGTACGGCGGCAAACGACGCGGTGGCCCAGAGGAACAGGGTGATTTCGGTGGGGATGATGGCGACGCTGGTCCAGGTCAATGCGGTGGACACCACGGCCATGCTGATAAACACGCCAATCAGGGTCGCCGCCAGGCGTTTGTCCGCCAGTTTGCCGCCGATGATATTGCCCACGGTCAGGCCCAGGCCGATCAGCAGCAGGGTCCAGGTCACGCCTTTGGGCGAGACGCCGGTGACATCACCGAGCAGCGGCGCGACGTAGGTGAAGAGGGTGAACATCGACGCGGCAAACAGCGCGGTCATGCTCAGCGACAACCAGATCCCGGCACCCTTGAGGGCCGCCAGTTCGGCGCGCATATCGAGTTTCTCTTCATCACGCTTGGCCGGCAGGAAGCGGATCAGGCCGATCAGCGCGATCACACCAATCACCGTCACCGCCCAGAAGGTCGAGCGCCAGCCGGCTTCCTGGCCCAGCGCGGTGCCCAGGGGCACTCCGAGCACGTTGGCCAAGGTCAGGCCGGTGAACATCAGGGCCACGGCTGATGCGCGTTTGTTGGCTGGCACCAGGTTGGCGGCCACCACCGAGCCGATCCCAAAGAAGGCACCGTGGCATAACGCGGTTACTACCCGGGCAAACATCAACACGTTGTAGTCACTGGCCAGGGCGCAAAGCAGATTGCCGACGATGAAAATGCCCATCAACGCTACCAGGGCAGCCTTGCGCGGCAGTTTGGCGGTGGCCAGTGCCATGAAGGGTGCACCAATGGCCACGCCCAGGGCGTAGCCAGTCACCAGCCAGCCGGCGCCAGGAATCGACACACCAAGGTCGGCCGCCACATCGGGCAACAGGCCCATGATGACGAATTCGGTGGTGCCGATGGCGAAGGCGCTTAAGGCCAGTATGAGGAGCGAGAGAGGCATGCGGGATCCTTTACAGCGGTGGGCTGAGTTCTTCGGTGATGGCTTGGATAAACGCCTGGATGACGTCTTCATTGCGGCGGAAAAAGTGCCACTGCCCGGCTTTCTGGCTACTGATCAGGCCTGCCCGTTGCAGGGTCGCCAGGTGCGCCGACACGGTGGACTGCGACAGGCCGCAGCGTTGGTCGATCTGCCCGGCGCAGATGCCGTACTCGTGGTTGTGGACTTGTTCGGGGAACTGCACTTTCGGGTCTTTCAGCCAGTTGAGAATGTCTCGCCGTACTGGGTGTGCCAGGGCTTTTATTATTTCGTCGAGGTCAATGGACATGGCAGGGCTCGGTGTGGGTAAAACGTTATATCGCGATGAGGCGAACTTTAAATCGCTATATTCCGATATACCAATACGATTTTGATCTTGCTACTTAATAAATCGGTATATCGGGTTATAACGATACGTTGGCAGCAGTGCTAAACTGCGCGCCATGAATTATCTCGCACATCTGCACCTCGGCGGCCAACTTCCTGCACAACTGCTGGGCAGCCTCTATGGCGATTTCGTCAAAGGCCGCCTGCAGGGCCAGTACAGCCCGCAAATCGAGGCGGCGATCCAGCTGCATCGCTCCATCGACCGTTTCACCGACAGCCACCCATTGGTCGGGCAGGCGTTGTCACGGTTTACCCTGACTCGGCGTCGTTATGCGGGGATCGTCCTCGACGTGTTCTTCGACCATTGCCTGGCGCGGGATTGGGCGTTGTATGCCGATCAGCCACTGGAGCGCTTTACCTCCCAGGTGTACCAGGTGCTGGCGGCCGAACCGCAATTGCCGGGGCGCCTGGCGCAGATTGCACCGTCTATGGCGACGGATGACTGGCTGGGCTCCTACCGCGAGTTTGCGGTGATGGAGCATGTGCTGCGGGGGATTTCCCGGCGTCTGAGCCAACCCCGGGAACTGGACCAGGCGATGCAGGAGTTGCGGGTGCTGTATGAGCCGTTGAGCGAGGATTTCCGGGTGTTCTATCCCCAATTGCAGGCGTTCTCGAATAGCCACTTGGTAATACAAACCTGAATGTGGGAGCAAGCCCCCACATTGGGTACTGCGTTTGCTTCAGGCCGCATACGCCGGCCGAACCGGCACTGGCTGGTTTTGTGGCACCGGCCCGAACAAGGCCTTCTGCACCGCCTGCTGCGCCTGATACGCCAGCGCCGCACGTTCCTGGCCGGCGCAGGCGATGGGCTTGAGCAGATGAATCTCAACGTCGCCCTGATCATTGGCAAACAAACGCATCAGGTGCGAGAGCAAATCATCGTCACCAATAAACGGTGCGAGCGGATCAATCTGTCCATCGCGCAAATAACGGATCGCCACCGGTTGCAGCGCCACCTCGGCATCAATCGCGCTGGCCAGTAGCCGGCCATGGAAGGTGCGCAGGCTGCGGCCATCGGTGGTGGTGCCTTCGGGGAACATCAGCAGCGGGTGTTTTTGCTCGAGATGACGAGTCATCTGTTTGCGAATCAACTGACTGTCCCCCGAGCCACGGCGGATAAACAGGCTGCCGGCCTTCGCGGCCAGCCAACCGGCCACTGGCCAGGTGCGCACTTCGGCCTTGGACAGGAATGACAGCGGCGCCACCATCCCCAGCAGCGGGATGTCGGTCCAGGACACATGGTTGCTGACCCACAGCATCGGCTGTTGCGGCAGCTCACCGTGCACCATCACGCGAAAGGGCAGGGCATTGCTCAGGCGCGCCATGAAAAACCGCGACCAGCGCTGGCGCCGGACCATGGAGTTGGCGATTCCCAGGCGCTCGAACACACCAAACACGCCGGCCATGCTCAAGCCCAGGGCCACCACCAGCAGCACGCGGGCGATCCGCCCGTAGACCCGCAGGCGGCCCATCACATGGCCGCCTTGAAGTGGCGGGCATACCGCGGGCACAACTCGTCGCGTTTGAGCAGGATGAACACGTCGGCCACCTGGAAGTCCTCGTCCCAGCACGGCTCGCCGCAGATCTTCGCGCCCAGGCGCATGTAGGCCTTGAGCAGCGGCGGCATTTCGGCGATGACGTTGGACGGCAAGTCCAGGCTCGGCAGGGGTTTTTTCGGTTCGGCGCGCAGGTGTTCGTTGCACAGATAGCGTTCGCGCAGGCGCTGCATGATCGCATGGGCCTGGATGCCGCCGTCGTGCATCGGGATGCTCGCGCAGCCCATCAGGTAGCTGTAGCCGCCCTGGTTGAGCACCTCGGCCAACTCGCCCCACAGCACCGCGATGGTGCCGCCGTTACGGTAGGCCGGGTCGACACAGGTACGGCCGATCTCCAGGATCGGCCCCTGCAAATGCAGGAGACCGTGGAGGCTGAACTCTTCTTCGCTGTAGAACCGGCCCAGGGTGCTGGCCGCCTGGTGATCCAGCAGGCGGGTGGTGGCCACCAGGCGCCCGGTGTTCAAGTCCCGTACGCCAATGTGGCTGCAGTGAACATCATAGTCATCCATGTCCAGGCCCAGCTCCGCGCCTTTCAGCTTGGCATTGAACTCGCCGCTGAAAACGCTGAAACGCAGGGCCTGGGCTTCCTGCAACGCCTGGGCGCCGATCAGGCGTTCGGCTTGCAGGCGGCGTTCATTGCCGGTGTCACTGATGCGGGCGATCTGAGTCATGGCGAGTCTCCAGGTGCCGGCCAGGGTTGCGGCCAGTCGACTTTGTTGTGCAAAGTCAGGCTATGTACCCCCGGTGTCATCTCCATGAATCTACGGTGACGCTTAGATGACAGCCCCCAAGGAGCCTTCCATGCCCTGGCACGCGTTGCTCGACCGACCTGCCCGACTGCCCGTCCACGCCAACCTGGCCGAGGGCTACAGCGTTTTATTGCAACGCCTGGGGCCGCTCACGCCCTTTGAGTTGGCAACCCAGGGCGCCCGCCTGATGGCCACGCCCGGCCTAGCGTTCCTGGTGGGTTATCAAGCAGCATTGCGCGCGTTATGGCCCAGCGCGCCCCACAGCCTGGGCGCCCTGTGTGCGACCGAACAGCGCAGTCTGCGCCCGCTGGACATGCAAACGCGCCTGGACGACCTGCGCCTGAGCGGACGCAAGGATTTCGTCACCGCCGGCGATGCCGCCGACTGGCTGTTGATCGCCGCCCGCTGCGAGGCCCCCGGCGAAAAGCCGCGCCTGACCCTGGCCGTGGTGCTGGCCGGTGAGCCCGGCGTGCGTGTGGAGCCCTTGCCGGCGATCCCCTTGATGCCCGATATCAGCCATGGTCGCGTCCACCTCGACCACGCCGCCTGCGAGCGCTTGCCGGGGGATGGCTGGGACGATTACGTCAAACCCTTCCGCACCCTGGAGGACACCTATGTACTCAGCGCGATGACCGCCTGGTTGCATGGCATCGGCCAGGAGTGCGACTGGCCCCAGGCCCTGCGTTTGCAGTTGTTGGCATTGCTGGCCGGCTGCGCCGAGGTTGTTCGCCAACCCAGCGCGTCGGCGGCGGGGCATGTGTTGTTGGGGGGATTGTTTGTGCAGTTTGAGGCGCTGAAGGCGCAGGTCAATCAGGCGATGGGGGCGGGACCGTGGGCCGCGATGTGGCAGCGCGACCAAGCCGTGCTGGACCTCGCCGCCAGCGCCCGGGCCAAACGCTTGGAAAAAGCCCTGAACCCAGCCCCTCGCTGACTGTGGGATGAGCTTGTGTGGGAGCGGGCTTGCCCGCGATAGCAGGGGGGCAGGCAATACAGGCGGTGACTGATATACCGCCATCGGGGCATAGGTATCTACACACTCTCTTCTGGGTATGTGTACATATCCGTTTTTACGGTCACGGCGGCTATTGGTTCCGCCCTTACGGCGGGTCACTTTTGGAAAAGAGCCCCAAAAGTAACCAAAAGGGCTCCTGCCCCACCACTCGGCACCTCGCCCAGGCTCGGTGTGCCCGTCATCCGACATTGATTTGGGGGGCCGCCGCGATGGGCCATCCATGGCCCCGCGCGGCTAACCCGGCGTCCTGCCGGGTTACCCCCCAAATCAATGTCGGATGACGGCCAGCGTGGTTTAACGGGGCGCCTCAGATCAAGATCACAAGCAAAGCGAGGCGGCCTTAGAGCCGACCTGATCGTCGAGATGTACGCATATACCTGTGGGAGCTGGCTTGCCTGCGAAGGCGGTGTATCAGCCAATACATTTATCGACTGATACACCGCCATCGCAGGCAAGCCAGCTCCCACAGGGGGGAATGCAGCTTCGCGCCCCGGCTTTGCTGTTGCTCTGCTTTTGATCTGGCTTTTGATCTTAGGCGCCCCGTTAAACCACGATGGCCGCAGGCAGGTATTGCGCAGTGGGCACCCCGGCATGGATGCCGGGGTAGCCGCGACACGGCCATGGATGGCCGATCGCGGCGGGCCCACGGAGCAATGCCTGACTGCGGGCATGCCGAGCCTAGGCGAGGCACCGAGTGGTGGGGCAGGAGCCCTTTTGGTTACTTTTGGGGCTCTTTTCCAAAAGTGACCCGCTGTAAGAGCGGAACCAATAGCCGCCGTGACCCCAGCAACGGATATGTACACAAACCCAATAAGCTAAAGAGTTGTGTAGATACCTATGGCCATCGCGGGCAAGCCCGTTCCCACAGGCGCTATGTGGTGGTTCCCAGGCCTGTCGCCAAACCGTCATTTATCTGCATTAGGCTCGCGGGCTTGAATGCCCCCGAGTGCTTGTCCATGGTCAAAGGCCTGCTGTCCGTCGCCTTGCTGCTGTTCACCGCTACCGCACATGCCCAGACCTGGCCGACGAAGGATTGGTCCCAGGGCCCGCAGTTGGCCGGTCCCGCCGTCAAGGCGCTGGAGGACTATGCGTTCCCGGCGCGCAATGACATCACCCGCGAAGGCATCCGCACCGACGCGCTGCTGGTGATCCGCGATGGCGCAGTCATTTATGAGCGCTATGCAGCACCGACCACCGCCACCACGCCGCACCTGACCTGGTCCATCAGCAAAAGCCTGATGGCCACCGTGCTGGGCGTGGCGTACGGTGAAAACCGTTTCAAACTGAGCGACCCGGCCGCGCGCTTTTATCCACCGATGAAGCAGCACCCGACCATTACCCTGGGGCACCTGCTCAACTGGGCCTCGGGCCTGGACTGGCAGGAAGACTACGAATACGCGCCGCTGAAATCCTCGGTGGTGGCCATGCTCTACACCCGTGGCCGCGCTGATATGGCGGAGTTTGCCGCTGATACCAGCCCCTTCGCCGAACCTGGCCAGGCATTCCGCTACTCCAGCGGTGACAGCAATCTATTGTCTGCTGCCCTCAAGGGCATGCTTGGCCATAAGGCTTATGTCGATTACCCGTGGACCGCGCTGTTCACGCCCTTGGGCATTCGCAGTGCCAGCTGGGAAAGCGACGCCAATGAAACCTTTGTCGCCTCATCCTATGCCTATATGACTGCCCGCGATCTGGCACGGATTGGCTTGTTGATGGCGCGGGACGGGCGTTGGGGTGAGCGGCAATTGCTGCCCAAGGCCTGGGTCGATTTCAATCGCCAACCCCTGGCGCAGTACATCGCGGGCCAGGACGAGGCGGTACCCGGCGGCCACTGGTGGCTCAACCGCCACGTGCAGGGCGCTGCCCGGCCCTGGCCGGATGCGCCCGACGATGCCTTCGCGGCCCTGGGGCACTGGGGCCAAGCGTTGTATGTGTTGCCCGAGGCACAGCTGGTGATCGTGCGCTACGGCGATGACCGCGATGGCAGCTATCGCCACAACGAACTGCTCAAACGCGTGCTCGCGGCGGTGCAACCATGATCCGTCGTCGCCCGTTTATCAGCCTGTTTCTCCTGCTGTTGCTCGCCTTGCTGGGGTGGATCTGGCACGAGCGCGTCAACCTGCAAGCCTTCCCCGACATCATCGCGGCGTATACGGCCAAGGAGTATTGCTCGTGTCGGTATGTGGCGGGCAATCCTGCTGACTATTGCCTGGGGTATGTGAAGCAATACGTTCCCACCAGCGCCTTTGCCGATCATCCGCAAACGCGCCTGGTCACCGCCAGCGGCCTGGGCCGCAGCCACAGCGCCCAATGGCTGGGCGAACGCCAGGGTTGCCGCCTGCTGCCCTGAGGTTCCACAGGGTGGAACCACCTTTGATTGTCCTCGCACGCCCATCGCGGTTATCTGTGGCGGTGCCACAAAAAAGAACGGGAACACCCGCCTGCGAGGAGAGTCACCATGCGCCCACACCAGCACATCCTGGATTGGCTGAGCGATGTCGCCAGCGACCTGCACGCCGTGCGCCAGGACATCCACGCCCACCCTGAACTGGGGTTTGAAGAAAACCGCACCTCGGCCCTGGTCGCCCAATCCCTGAAGGACTGGGGCTTCGAGGTCCATACCGGCATCGGCCACACCGGCGTGGTCGGCGTGCTGCGCAATGGCAGCAGCCCACGCACCCTGGGGATCCGGGCCGATATGGATGCCTTGCCGATTATCGAAAACACCGGCGTCGCCTACAGCAGCCAGCACGCCGGCTGCATGCATGCCTGCGGTCACGACGGTCACACCGCCATGCTGCTGGGCGCCGCGCGCTACCTGGCGGCGACGCGTCAGTTCGACGGTACCCTCAACCTGATTTTCCAGCCGGCCGAAGAAGGCCAGGGCGGCGCCGAAGCGATGCTCGCCGATGGCTTGCTGGAGCGCTTCCCCTGCGACGCGCTGTTCGGCATGCACAATATGCCCGGCCTGCCCGCCGGCCACCTGGGCTTGCGGACCGGGCCGATGATGGCTTCCCAGGACCTGCTCACCGTGACCCTCGAAGGCGTCGGCGGCCACGGTTCCATGCCGCACCTGACCGTGGACCCGTTGGTGGCCGCCGCCAGTACGGTGATGGCTTTGCAGACGGTGGTCGCGCGCAATATCAATGCCCAGGAAGCTGCGGTAGTCACGGTCGGTGCCCTGCAAGCGGGGCAGGCCGCCAACGTGATTCCTCAGCAGGCCATCCTGCGCCTGAGTCTGCGTGCCCTCAATGCGCCGGTACGCGAGCAGATGCTGGAGCGGGTCAAGGCAATCATCCAGACCCAGGCCGCCAGCTTTGGCTGTACCGCACAGATCGAACACCGCCCGGCCTACCCGGTGCTGGTCAACCATGTCGACGAAACCGAGTTCGCCCGCCAGGTCGGCATTGCCTTGCTCGGTGAAGCGGCGGTCGACGCCAATACGCCCAAGTTGATGGGCAGCGAAGACTTCGCCTGGATGCTCCAACGCTGCCCCGGCAGCTACCTGTTTATCGGCAACGGCGTGTCGCGGCCGATGGTCCACAACCCGGCCTATGACTTCAACGACGAGATCCTGCTGACCGGCGCCGCCTATTGGGGCGCCCTGGCCGAGAGCTGGCTCAAGCCGGCCTGACCACCTGCCTTTTTCCTGCCGCTGGACCTTTCCTCAACAGGTTGAATGGAGTGTTCTCATGCAGACTTCAATAAAAGGTGTGTCCCGCACCCGGCAAGTGGTAGCGGCGGTGGTCGGCAACGCGCTGGAGTGGTACGACTTCATCGTCTATGGCTTTCTGGCCAGCATCATCGCCCGGCAGTTCTTCCCCTCGGACGATGAATACGCATCGCTGCTGATGGCCCTGGCCACCTTCGGCGTGGGCTTCTTTATGCGCCCGGTGGGCGGCATCCTGCTCGGCATGTACGCCGACCGCAAAGGCCGCAAGGCCGCCATGCAGTTGATTATCCGCTTGATGACCGTGTCCATCGCACTGATCGTGTTTGCGCCCAACTACGCCGCCATCGGCATGGGCGCACCGCTGCTGATCGTAGTGGCGCGGATGCTCCAGGGCTTTGCTACCGGCGGCGAATATGCCAGCGCCACGGCGTTCCTGGTGGAAAGCGCACCGGCTCATCGCAAAGGCCTTTACGGCTCCTGGCAATTGGTCGGGCAGTGCCTGGCGGTGTTTGGCGGCGCGGCGATGGTGGCATTGGTCACTCACTTCTTTTCCCCGCAGACCCTCGACCTGTGGGGCTGGCGCCTGCCGTTTGTATTCGGCTTGCTGATTGGCCCGGTGGGCTTGTGGATTCGTCGGCACATGGAAGACCCCGAGGAGTTTATCGAAGCGCGCAAACAGGCCACTGGCCCGGCGCCGAGCCTGATGACAGTGCTGCGTGAGCATCGGCGCAGCATCCTGGTGAGCATGGGCCTGGCGTGCGGTGCGACGGTGTCGTTCTACGTGGTGCTGGTGAATATGCCGACCTTCGCCCACAAGAACCTCGGCCTGCCCCTGGACCAGGTATTGATGGTGCAGATGTTTGCCGTAGCGCTGATGACCGTGGTCATTCCCTTGTCCGGCCTGCTCTCGGATCGCCTGGGCCGGCGACCGGTGTTGATGGGCTTTACCCTGGCGTTCTTTGTGATGGTCTACCCGCTGTATGTGTGGGTCGCGGCGGCGCCGTCCATCGAGCGTTTGTTGGTGATGCAAGTGATGCTGTGCACCGCCATCGGCGGCTTCTTCGGCCCGGCGCCGACCGCCCTGGCCGAGCAGTTTCCCATCGAGGTGCGTTCCACCGGTGTGTCGGTGGCCTATAACGTAGCGGTGATGGTGTTCGGCGGTTTTGCCCCGCTGATCGTCACCTGGTTGAGCAAAGAGTTGGGCACACCGGTGGCCCCGGCGTTTTATGTGCTGTTCGCTTGCGTCCTGACGCTGCTGGGCACTTACTGCATGCATGAAGCGCCGAGGGCTGCAGCGCCGGCGCGCTTTGCCAAGGGGGTGAAACCTTGAACATCGTTGAACTGGATGCGCTCGAGCTGTCCCGGGCGATCCATGCACGGCAGGTGTCCTGCCACGAAGTGATGCAGGCCTATCTGGCGCAGATCGCGCGCTTCAACCCCTCGGTCAATGCCCTGGTGTCGTTGCGCGACGAAGCCGATGTGCTGGCCGAAGCCCGTGCCTGTGACGTTGAGCTGGACCAGGGCCGCTCCCGTGGCTGGATGCACGGCATGCCCCAGGCCATCAAGGATCTGGCGGCGACCCAGGGCCTGCGCACCACCCTGGGCTCGCCCCTGTTCGCCGAGCAGATTCCCAGTGAAGACGCGATCGTCGTGGCGCGGGTGCGTGCCAGTGGCGCGATTATCATCGGCAAGAGCAACGTGCCGGAGTTCGGCCTGGGTTCGCAGACCTACAACAGCGTATTCGGCACCACCGGCAATGCCTATGACCCGACCTTGGTCGCGGGCGGCAGCAGCGGCGGGGCGGCGGTGGCCCTGGCGCTGCGTATGCTACCGGTGGCCGATGGCAGCGACATGATGGGTTCGCTGCGCAACCCGGCGGCGTTCAACAACGTGTTCGGCCTGCGTCCTTCCCAGGGCCGCGTACCCCATGGCCCGGCGCCGGAGGTGTTTGTCCAGCAACTGGCCACCGAAGGCCCGATGGGGCGCAGTGTGGCTGACGTGGCGCGGCTGTTGAGCGTCCAGGCCGGTTATGACCCGCGGGTGCCGTTGTCGCTCAAAGACGATCCCGGCGTGTTCGGCACGTCGTTGGCCCGTGATTTCAACGGCGCACGCCTGGGTTGGCTGGGGGACTACAACGGCTATCTGCCGATGGACGACGGCGTGCTGGGCCTGTGTGAGTCAGCCCTCGGCGATTTCGGCGCGCTGGGGTGCGAGGTAGAAAGCTGCCAGCCGGACTTTTCCATGGCGCGTCTGTGGCAAACCTGGCTGGTCCATCGCCATTGGCTGGTGCAGGGCACGCTGGGGGCGGCCTATGCCGACCCCCATAAACGTGCGTTGCTCAAGCCTGAAGCGCAGTGGGAAGTCGAGGGCGGCCTGGGCCTGAGCGCGGCGGATGTGTATCAGGCGTCGCTGGCGCGCAGCGACTGGTATCGCGCCTTGGCCAGGTTGTTCGAACGTTACGATTTTCTGCTGCTGCCCAGCGCACAAGTGTTCCCTTTCGATGCACAACAGCCCTGGCCACGCGTCGTCGGGGGGCAAACCATGGACACTTATCATCGCTGGATGGAGGTGGTGATCGGCCCCACACTGGCCGGCCTGCCGAGCATGAGTGTGCCGGTGGGCTTCAACCCCCGTGGCTTGCCCATGGGCTTGCAGATCATCGGCCCGGCCCAGGCGGATCGCGCCGTGCTGCAACTGGCGTATGCCCATGAACAACTGACGCGCTGGGTGCAGCGTCGCCCTCCGCAATGCTTGCGGGCGAACGCCTGAGCGGGTATCGGCCTGTATCTTGCTGTGAAATTCGATCATCCATCAGCAACCGGGAGATCAGCCATGGGCAGCAACGCCGACACAGGTACTGTGCGCTCAGTGGAGCGGGCACTGGCCATCATCGAGTTGCTCGGTGAGCACCAGGCCCTGGGGCTTGAGGAGCTGCATTACCTGACGCGCCTGCCCAAGGCCACGGTGTCGCGCATGCTGCTGACCTTGCAGGAGCAGGGCTGGATCTATCGCGGCCTGAGCGACCGGCGTTATCGCATCAGTGCCCAGCGTTTGTTTGGCGATACCCAGCAACGGTTCAAGCGCCGCCTGGTGGAATGCGCGGCGCCCTGGCTGCTGGAACTCAGCGAACGCACCGGGCTGGTGGCGGATTTGTCGAACTTTGACGGCGAACGCCTGGAAGTCATGGAGAGCGCGATCCCCACGGTGCTGCGCAAGCTGTACCCGAACAACTGCCAGATCGTCGGCCAGCATGCCAGTTTATTCCACTCGGCCATGGGCAAGGCGTGCCTGGCCGAGTTGGCTTCTGATGAAGTAGAGCGCCTGGCCAGCCGCGAACATGTGCCGGCCGACGACCAGTACCGCGCCTGTGAGCAATCCCAGCACCAGGGGTTTGGCCAGCGTACCGAGGGGTACTGGGAGTATCCGGTGCGCTTGCCGTTCCTGATCCGCGCGGTGGCCCTGCCGGTGCGGGCCAATGGCCGGTTGGTGGGGAGCATGGCGTTGCACTGGCCGATGCACCAGGCGCCGGTGGAGCGGGTGTTGAGTTTGCATCTGGCCAGCCTGGAGGCGACTGTGCGCGGGGTACAGCATGCGTTGGGCTGAGGGGGATATACATTGCTGTCTCCCTTACATTGCGTGCAGCAAGCCGGCCAGTTAATGTTCAGGCAGGTTTTTCTCCGCGCGAGTGTTTAATGTTCAACACATCCCTCCTCAAACCCCTGGCTCTCTTGCTGCTGGCCACTGCCACCCTGCCCGCACAGGCCGCCTGGTACCTGGATAACGAATCCTCACGGCTGTCGTTCGTCACCACCAAGAACACCGATGTTTCCGAAGTCCAGCGCTTCCTGGTGCTGCATGGCAAGGTCGATGAGAAAGGTGCCGCGCAGTTGGAAGTCGAGTTGGAGTCGATCAACAGTGGCATCCCGCTGCGTGACGAGCGCATGCGCAACGACCTGTTCCAGATCAAGACCCACCCTGATGCGCAGATCAACGCGCAAATCAATCTGCAGCCGATCAACGATCTGGCCACCGGCGCGCAACTGGAGTTGCGCCTGCCGCTGTCGGTCACCCTGCACGGCAAGACCCAGACCTACAACGCCGAGCTGCTGGCCACGCGCCTGGATGACCGGCGTTTCCAGGTGGTGACCCTGGAGCCGCTGGTGTTGCACGCCAAGGATTTTGATTTGCTCACCGGTGTCGAGACCCTGCGCAAGGCTGCCGGCCTGGACGCGATCAGCCTGTCGGTGCCGGTAGGTGCGGTGCTAATTTTCACGGCGCGCTGACATGAGTGGCGCGGTGTTCCCCTGGCGCAGCGCCAACCGCTATGAATTGCTGATCGACGGCCCGAATTTTTTCCCGCAGATGCTCGTGGCGATTGCCCGTGCCGAACACCAGGTGGAGCTTGAGCTGTATTTGGTGGAGGCGGGTGCCTGCGCCGAGGCGATGGTCCAGGCCCTGGTGCAGGCGGCCGAGCGTGGGGTGCAGGTGCGTTGCCTGTTCGATGACTACGGCAGCCTGGCGTTTACCCTCAGCCTGCGGCGCCGCCTGATCGAGGCCGGGGTGCAATTGCGGTTCTACAATCCGCTGCGCTGGCGCCGCGGGATGCGCAACCTCTACCGCGACCATCGCAAGCTGCTGTTGGTCGACCAGACGATTGCTGTGGTGGGCGGTACCGGGGTCACCGACGAGTTCTGGACCCCTGGCCAGGACACCTGCGACTGGCACGAAGTGATGGTGCAAATCAGCGGCCCGCTGGTGCAGGACTGGCAGGCCCTGTTCGACAGGCAATGGCGGGTCAACGACCACCGCCGGGCCTGGAAGCCGGCCACGCATTTTGGTTTGCCGCGCCTGCCCAAGGTGCCAGCGACCGGGCCGGGCCTGGGGCGAGTGGCGTATGCCGACGCCGGGCAACACCGGGACATTTTGCAATCGCTGATCCGCGCCTTGAACAACGGCCAGCACCGTATCTGGCTGGCCACGCCGTACTTCTTGCCCACTTGGGGCGTGCGTCGGGCCCTGCGCCGTGCGGCAGGGCGTGGTGTGGACGTGCGCCTGCTGCTGACCGGGCCGCGCACCGACCACCCCTCGGTGCGTTACGCCGGGCACCGCTACTACCCGCGCCTGCTCAAGTCGGGGGTGAAAATCTTTGAGTACCAGCCGTGTTTCCTGCACCTGAAGATGGTGCTGGTGGACGACTGGGTGAGCATTGGCTCGTGCAATTTCGATCACTGGAACCTGCGTTTCAACCTGGAAGCCAATCTGGAAGCATTGGACCCGGCGTTGACGCTGGCGGTGGCGGGCAGTTTTGAGCGCGATTTTGCCCAGAGCCAGGTGGTCAGCCTTGAGGCGTGGAAGGCCCGGCCATTGTGGCGGCGGGTGAAGCAGCGGGTGTGGGGGTGGATTGACCGGTTGGTGGTCAATCTGCTGGATCGAAGAGGGTAGGGAACACACCGCAATCAACTGTAGGAGCTGGCTTGCCTGCGATGCAGGCACCTCGGTCTATCAGTTACACCGAGGTGCTGCCATCGCAGGCAAGGCCAGCTCCTACATTGACCGTGTTTATTGCTTCAAGTCAGAGCAGTTCAAAGCTCTGCTGCTGCACATCCTGGGAGTCCAGGCCGATCTGCACATTGAACTGGCCAGGTTCGGCGGCGAACTTGAGCTGGGTGTTGTAGAACTTCAAGTCATCCTCGGTAATGCTGAAGTGCACCACCTTCGATTCGCCGGCCTTGAGCAGGATCTTCTGGAAGTTCTTCAGCTCCTTGATCGGGCGGATCATCGAGCCAGCCACGTCCTGAATGTACAACTGCACCACGGTTTCACCGTCAACTTTGCCGGTGTTTTTCAGGGTGACGCTGGCGTCGAGCTTGCCGGTCTTGTTCAGGGTGGTGGACGACAGCGCCATGTCCGACAGGCTGAAGCGGGTGTAGCTCAGGCCATAACCGAACGGGTACAGGGGGCCTGTGGTGTCGTCGAAGTACTGCGAGGTGTAGTTGCCCGGTTTGCCCGGGGTGAACGGCCGGCCAATGGTCAGGTGGTTGTAGTAGGTCGGAATCTGCCCCACGGAGCGTGGGAAGGTGATCGGCAGCTTGCCCGACGGGTTGTAGTCACCAAACAGTACGTCGGCAATCGCGTTGCCGCCTTCGGTGCCGGCGAACCAGGTTTCCAGGATCGCGTCGGCTTGCTGGTGCTCTTCGAGGATCGACAGTGGTCGGCCGTTCATCAACACCAGCACCAGCGGCTTGCCCGTGGCTTTCAGGGCCTTGATCAGGTCGCGCTGGCTTTGCGGGATGTTCAGGTCGGTACGGCTCGATGATTCGTGGGACATGCCACGGGACTCACCCACGGCAGCCACCACCACATCGGCGTTTTTCGCGGCCTTGACCGCTTCGTCGATCAGCGCCTGGGCCGAGCGCGGGTCATCCACCACTTCCGGGGCATCGAAGTTGAGGAAGTTCAGGTAGTCCACCACCGCCTTGTCGCTGGTGATGTTGGCGCCACGGGCGTAGATCAGCTTGCCCTTTTCGCCGATCACCGCGTTCATGCCGTCCAGCAGGGTTACCGATTGCGCGGGCTTACCGGCGGCGGCCCAACTGCCCATCATGTCGATGGGGGCCTTGGCCAGCGGGCCGACCAGGGCGATGGTCGCGGATTTCTTCAGCGGCAGGGTGTCGTTCTGGTTTTTCAGCAACACCAGGCTGCGCCGCGCAATATCGCGCGCTTCGCTGCGGTGCAGGCGGCTTTCGGCATAGGTGTCGGCCGGATCATCCTCGGCCTTGCCGATACGCAGGTACGGGTCGGCAAACAGGCCCATGTCGTACTTGGCACCGAGCACTTCACGTACGGCGTTGTCGATGTCGCTCTGCTCGATCTCGCCGGACTTGAGCAGCCCTGGCAATTCCTTGCCGTAGAGCTGGTCGTTCATGCTCATGTCGATGCCGGCCTTGATCGCCAGCTTGGCCGCTTCGCGACCGTCCTTGGCCACGCCGTGCTTGATCAGCTCGAAGATCGCGCCGTGGTCGCTCACGGTCAGGCCCTTGAAGCCCCACTCCTTGCGCAGCAGGTCGTTCATCAGCCAGGTGTTGGCGGTAGCAGGCACGCCGTTGATCGAGTTCAGCGCCACCATCACGCCGCCAGCGCCGGCCTTGATGGCGGCGTGGTAGGGCGGCAGGTAGTCCTGGTACATCTTGACTGGGCTCATGTCGACCACGTTGTAGTCGCGACCGCCTTCCACTGCGCCGTACAGGGC
Organism: Pseudomonas sp. WS 5410; assembly: GCF_012985645.1. Lineage (NCBI taxonomy): Bacteria > Pseudomonadati > Pseudomonadota > Gammaproteobacteria > Pseudomonadales > Pseudomonadaceae > Pseudomonas > Pseudomonas sp. WS 5410. Next base: position 182,356 of record NZ_JAAQWS010000009.1, read on the forward strand.
GAAGTGCTTGACGCTGGCCATGATGCTGTCGGCCTGGGCCGGGCTCGGGCCCTGGAAGGCCTTGACCATCACTTCGCTGATGCGCGACACCAGGTAGGTGTCTTCGCCAAAACCTTCGGAGGTCCGACCCCAGCGCGCGTCGCGGGAAATATCGACCATCGGCGCGAAGGTGATGTCGAGGCTGTCGGCGGCGGCTTCCTTGGCGGCAATGCGCCCGGAGCGGCCGATGGCGTCCATGTCCCAGCTCGAGGCCAGGGCCAGGCTGATCGGGAAAATGGTGCGGTGGCCGTGGATCACGTCATAGGCGAAGAACATCGGGATCTTCAAGCGGCTGCGCATGGCCGCGTCCTGCATCGGACGGTTTTCCGGGCGGGTGATGGAGTTGAACGTGCCACCAATACGCCCGGCGGCGATTTCCTTGCGGATCATCTCGCGGGGCATTTCCGGGCCGATGCTGATCAGGCGCAACTGGCCGATCTTTTCATCCAGGGTCATCTGCCGGAGCAGGTCGCTGACGAACGCGTCCTTGTCTTTAAGCGCAGCGGGCTTGGTCTCGGCAACGACGGAGTGACTGGCCAGAGTGGCAACAAGGCCCAGCAAACACAGCTTTTTCATGAATATCCTTTTTCGGCGTACTGCGCAGCGTTCAGGTAAAACACTGCTCGGCCAAAATGTGGGGAGCGACTATTGTTGTTCGGGTGTTGTGTGGATAAATACCGCACACTTCTCAGCTCTTTATGAACTATCCATAAAGAAGGGCATCTTTTAGCTGATTGGCTCGCTGTAATCCAGTAGTGGCGGATTATGCCCCAAGCGCGTGATGTATAGGGTCAGTCGTCAAATTCCATAAGGTTGGTCAGGAGACACACCATGCAAGCAGCACAGACTATTCGATGGGGCTGGAAAGCCGCCGCCCTGCTACTGATCAGCAGCGTGCTGAGCGGTTGCGGCATCAACAAGATCCCGACCCTGGACGAACAGGTCAAGGCGGCCTGGGCCCAGGTGCAGAACCAGTATCAACGGCGTGCCGACCTGATCCCCAACCTGGTGGAAGTGGTCAAGGGCTATGCGGCCCATGAGCAGGACACCCTCACCGCCGTGATCGAAGCGCGGGCCAAGGCCACCTCGATCCAGGTCGATGCCAGCACCCTCGACAACCCGGAAAAACTCAAGCAGTTCCAGCAGGCCCAGGAAGGCCTGAGCGGAGCCCTCAGCCGCCTGATGGTGGTGTCCGAGCGCTATCCGGACCTCAAGGCCAACCAGAACTTCCTGGCCCTGCAATCCCAGCTTGAAGGCACCGAAAACCGCATCAGCGTGGCCCGTCGTGACTTTATCGCCGCGGTGCAGGCCTTCAACACCGAGATCCGTACCTTCCCTGGCCGCCTGTGGCACAGCGTGATGTACAGCGACTTGCCAGTACGCGCCAACTTCGAGGCCACCAGTGCCGATGCCGATAAAGCGCCGCAAGTGAAATTCTGATGACCCGGCGTGCTTGGTGGCTGGCGGCGCTGCTGCTGGCCTTTAGCCTGACTGCCCTGGCGGCCCCGGACTTTCCGGCGCTGACCGGGCGGGTGGTCGACAACGCGCAGATGATTGACCCGGCGGTGCGCACGCAACTGAACCAGCAATTGCAGGCGCTGGAGCAAACCCGTGGCGACCAGATAGTGGTCGTCACGGTGCCCGACCTGCAAGGCCTGCCCATTGAAGACTTCGGTTATCAACTGGGCCGGCACTGGGGCATCGGCCAGAAGGGCAAGGACAACGGCGCGCTGTTGATCGTGGCCCGGGACGAGCGTCAGTTGCGCATCGAAGTGGGCTACGGCCTGGAAGGCGTGCTCACCGATGCGCAGTCGTGGGTGATCATCAACCAGGTGATCGCGCCCAAGTTCAAGGCGGGCAATTTCACCCAGGGCATCAGCGACGGCGTGGCCGCCATGATCCAGGTGGTTGGCGGTGAGCCGTTGGCCGTGCCGGCCCATGTGGCGGATCCCAATTTCGCCAAGGACAACCCGGTATTTTCCATCGGTCTGTTCATCCTGTTGCTGGTGGTACTGTGGCTGTGCAACCGCATGGGGCTGCCGGTGGGCGCCATCCTGCTGGCGATTCTCAGCAGCAGCGGGCGTGGCGGTGGCGGTGGTGGTGGCGGCGGTTTCCGGGGCGGCGGCGGTGGTTTCGGCGGCGGCGGGGCTTCGGGTGGCTGGTAATGACAATAACTAAAGAGCATCTACAACCATGGCTTTACTGACAGAACACGAGCAGCGCCAGGTGGCCGAAGCGATTGCCAGGGTCGAGCAACAGACCGATGCCGAACTGGTGACCGTACTCGCCGCCCGCGCCGACGACTACGCCTATATCCCGCTGTTGTGGGCCAGTGTGGTGGCGTTGGTGGTGCCGGGGATCGTGCATTACCTGTCGGGCTGGCTGACCATGCACACCTTGTTGCTGGCGCAATGGGCGACCTTCATTGTGCTGTGCCTGGTGTTCCGCCTGCCGGCCATCACCTCCCGCCTGATCCCGCGTTCGGTACGGCATTGGCGCGCGTCAAACCTGGCACGCCGGCAGTTCCTGGAGCAAAACCTGCACCACACCCTGGGTAGCACCGGGGTGTTGATTTTTGTCAGCGAGGCCGAGCGTTACGTGGAGATCCTGGTGGATGACGGCATTTCCAAACGGCTGGATGACAACAGTTGGGATGCCATCGTCAAGACGTTTACCCAGCAGGTGAAACAGGGGCAGACGTTGAGCGGGTTTATCACGTGCATTGAGGCCTGTGGCGAACTGCTCAAGGTGCATGTGCCGCAGACGCACACGCGCAATGAACTGCCCAACCGCTTGGTCGTCCTGAAATAACCTGTGGGAGTTGGCTTGTGTGGGAGCTGGCTCCTACACAAGCGACATTTTGAATTGCGCTGACCGTTGGGCAAATAACTCCGTGCCCTGAGCCCCCATCCCCCCTAAAATGCCCGGCATTCCCAGCCCGAGGCGTTTTTGTTCATGTCTGTCACCGCTAAACCTGCCAGCCCCGCGCCGGATCATCACGCCCAGTTCATCGAACTGCTGCGCGCAAGCCTTGAGCAGAACGCCTTTATCAAGCTGGTGCTGGCCAAGTACGTGGGCGACGAGGCGGACCTGCAGCGCCTGATCATCAAGCCAGTGACGGTCAAGGAGCAGGCCTGCCTGTCCTTTGTCTATCGCTACAAGACCCGTGACATCACCAAGAACTTCGCCCTGGCCGATGGGGTCGCGATGATTGCCGAGCTGCTGCCGGCCTCGTTCAAGAACGCGCACCTGCTGGCGTTGACCGATGAGGCACAGCTGGAATACAGCAAGAAGAACAAAAGCTCGCTGTTCAAAAGCAAGCCCCAGCAGCTGCGTGAGGCGCCGTCGGCCGAGCACAACCGCGAGAAAAACCGCTTCCTTGACCTCAGCCGGCCATTTCTCGCCGACCTGGGCGTGACCAACGCCAAGCACGAGCTGATCCCGGCGATGTCGCGCAAGTGGAAGCAGATCAACAAGTTCATCGAAGTGTTCAGCCATGCGCTGACCTCATCCCCCTTGCAACTGGACCGGCCGGTACGTGTCGCGGACTTTGGTTCGGGCAAGGGCTACCTGACCTTCGCCATCCACGACTACCTGCGCAACACCCTCAAGGCCGAAGGCCAGGTGACGGGTGTGGAGTTGCGCGAAGACATGGTGACCCTGTGCAACAACGCCGCCGCCCGCCTGGACCACCCGGGGCTAGTGTTCAAGTGCGGTGACGTGCGCAGCGTGGCGCCCAGCGAGCTGGACGTGATGATCGCCCTGCATGCCTGCGACATCGCCACCGACTACGCAATCCACACCGGCATCCGCTCCGGGGCGTCGATCATCATGTGCTCGCCGTGCTGCCACAAACAGATCCGCTTGCAGATCCAGAGCCCGGCGCTGCTCAAGCCGATGCTGCAATACGGCCTGCACCTGGGCCAGCAGGCAGAAATGGTCACCGACAGCTTGCGCGCCTTGTTCCTGGAAGCCTGTGGGTATGAGACCAAGGTCTTTGAGTTCATCTCCCTGGACCACACCAACAAGAACAAGATGATTTTGGCGGTCAAGCGTGCGGAGCCTGCGGATAACACGCAGTTGCTGGAGAAGATCCGGGAATTGAAGGCGTTTTATCAGATCAGTGAGCACTGCCTGGAAACCTTGCTGCGCGCTGACGGCTACCTGTCCTGAAGAGTGCGCGGATCAAAATGTGGGAGCGGGCTTGCCCGCGATGACGGAGTGTCAGTCAACCTATCTGGCGCCTGATACACCGCTATCGCGGGCAAGCCCGCTCCCACATTAGATTGCATTTACCTTGGGAGAGGGTGCGGGCTGCACGGCGGTCTTGCGCCCCAGCATCACCGTCACGATTACCCCGCAGGCAAACAGCCAGGTAATCGGTTCGATGTGCTCGCCAAAAAACAGCGCGGAAAAGGCGATGGTGAAAAAGATCTGCAGCAGTTGGATCTGGCTGACCCGCGCAATGCCGCCCATGGCCAGCCCGGCGTACCAGGCAAAGAATCCCAGGAACTGCGAGAACAACGAGACGTAGCCAAACGCCCACCAGGTGCGCGCCGAGATTGCGCCGTCGTGTTGCAGCGCCAGGTACGTCACCGGCCCGATCAATAGCGGCGTCGACAGCACCAGCGCCCAGCAGATCACCTGCCAGCCGCCCATTTCCTTGGCCAGTCGGCCGCCTTCGGCATAACCCAGGCCACCCACGGCAATCGCCCCGAGCATCAACAAGTCGCCGGCCTGGATGCTGCCGGCACCGCTGATCAATGCATACCCGAGCACCAACGCACTGCCCAGCGCCGCGCAGGCCCAGAAGGCCTTGGACGGACGCTCATGGGACAACCACGCCGCATACAGCGCCACGCACAGCGGTTGCAGGCCGTTGACCAGGGCGCCGTGGGAGGCCGGCAGGGTTTGCATGGCCCAGGCCGACAGCACCGGGAAACCAAGGATCACCCCGGCAATCACCAGCGTCAGGCCGCGCACCTGGCGCCAGGTCGGCCAGGCTTCGCGGCGCCACAGCAACAGCAAGGCCGCCGGCACCGCCGCGAACAGCGCGCGGCCCAGGCCGTTGAGCAGCGGATGGATTTCCTGCACCACAATGCGGGTGAAGGGCAGGGTCAGGCTGAAGATAACGACGCCGAGCAGGCCGAGGGCCATGCCGGTGTTTTCACGGGAGTTCATGGGGCGCGACCGGATTCAAATGGGCTAGAGGTTGACGCCCATCTAGCCACAAAGCCCGCAGGACGCGGGCTTACAGCTGGCTGCAGATTGAACCGTACAGTTCCTGCAGGCGCTGGGGTTAGAAGAACCGCGTCACGCTGATCTTGGCGTTGCGCCCGACGCTGGTGGCGCTGTCGCCGCTCAAGGCTGGCATGTAGCTGCGGTTGAACAGGTTGTCGACCGTGAAGTTGACTTCGGTGCCCTTGAGGTACGCCTGTTGCGGCGTCCATTTGGCGAACAGGCCCTGGGTGTCGTAGCTGGCGTTGGGGTACTGGTCGTAGAAGCTGTCGCCGAAGCCGCTGTTCAGGCCGCCTGAGTATTTGTCGCTGGGCAGACGATCGGTCTTGCGCACGAACTGACCTTGCCAACCCACCTGAGCGTCCCAGGCCGGAATCTTGGTGCCCAGCACGGCAACCCACTTGGCCGGTGGAATATCCCGGGCCCAGACGTGGATGTCGGTCGCCCATGGGTTGGTGTAGGGGTTTTCGCGTTTGCCGGTGGCCCACGAGTAACTCAGGGAGCCGAACAGATAAGTCGAGTCGTAGTAGCCCTCAAGCTCGAAGCCCTTGATGGTCATGCTGCCGACGTTGCGGTAGTTGGTCTTCGACGCCATATCGGTGCAGACCTCGGCGATGGAACCTTTGATGGAGTTCTGTTGCGCGCAGCCCAGGCCGGTGGCCTTGAAGATCTCGTCCTCGATCTTGTTGTGGAACAACGTGCTGCGCAGTTGCAGGCTGTCGCCGCTGGCGATCACGTTGGCGAAGCTGGTGACGTTGCCCACGGTAATGGCGGTGATGCGTTCCGGGTCGAGGTTGCGGCTGGTGGAGGTGCGGCTGCCCAGGCCCTGGACTTCGTATTGCTCGTCGATCACCGGTGCGCGCCAGGTGCGGCTCCAGTTGGCGAACATCACCACGTCCGGGGTGACTTTCCAGAACACCGCCAGGCGCGGAGACCAGCCGGCATAGGTGCGGTCGCCGTAGTCATGGCCGTAGGCCGGATCGGGGTTGCTGTAGTACGGCGCATCGTTGGCTTTGCCACGGTTGAGCACGTGGTCATAACGCAGGGATGGGGTGATGGTCACGTCGCCCAGGGTGACCGCGTCCTGGATGTAGAACGCGTTGGTGTCGACCTTGCCGTGGGGCATGAACGCCGGCTGGAAATGCCCGTAGTTGTACTCAGGCGTGTCGTACTTGGCGCCGGGCATCCAGCTGTCGGTATCGCGGATGTGCTTGCGGATCTGCACCCCGGTGGTCAAGGCATGGTCCAGCGGGCCGGTGTTGAAGCGGCTAATGTTGCGCAGCTCCAGAATCTTGTCGGTGTAGGCGGTGTCCATCTTGCGCCCGCCGGTGGACAAGCCTACAACGGCCGTGGCATCGCGCTCGTCGGTCTGGTCGGTGTTGGACTCCGAGTAGCTGAGCTTCATGTCGATCAGCGGGTTATCCAGGGGGTGGTATTCGTACTTGCCCGACCACGTGGTATCGACGGTGTGGCGGTTGGCCAGATACCGTCTTACGGCAGCTTCGTAGCCATAGAGATCGATATCTTTCTGCTGCGGTGGCGATGGGTAGCTTCTGGACGAGAAGGGCGTCCAGCGTTCGCTGTTGGCCCGGGAGTAGGAGAAACCGAGGCTGTGTTCATCGGTGAGGTACATGTTCAGTTTGAACAGTTGACCGTCCACATCCTGGGCGCTGTTGGGCAGGCGCTGCGGGTTGATCGGGTAGCGCTTGCTGTCGTAGTCGCGCGCAGCGGCCAGCTTCAAATCGCCGCCGTCGCGCTGGGTCAGGTAGGCCAGGGCGTCGATGCGCCCGTCCTCGGTGCGGCCATACACGGCGCCGGTGTAGACCTGTTCGTGGTCGTTGCTGGCATACCCGTACTTGAGCATCGCACCGCTGTTGCGCCCGTCCTTGAGCAGGTCCGGTGCATCTTTGGTGACCATGTTGACCGTGCCGCCAAACCCGCCGTTACCGGTGAAGGCCGAGTGCGGGCCTTTTTCCACCTCGACGTTCTTGATCATCTCGGGCTCGATAAAGATGGTGCCTTGCTGATAGCGCTCGAATCCGCTTTTGGTGGCGCCATCGACGGTCATCGGCACGTCTTCGGCCTCGCCCATGCCGCGAATGTTGATGATCTGCCCGCCCGGTTTCATCGAACCGCCCATGGTCACCCCCGGCAGCGTCTGCACCAGGCTGGCGATGTTGTTAGGCTGCAGGCGGTCGATATCGGCCTGGGACAGGGTGGAGCGGCCGACGGTGCTGGCGTCGACCTGGTTACCGGTGCCGATCACGCTCAAGGCGTCCAGTTGTAAGCTGGCGCTGTTGGTGGTGCGGCTTTCTTCGGGGCGCACGACATAGGTGTTGCCCACTTTGATCAGGGTGAACGCGCCGGTATTGAGCAGGGTGCGGATCGCCACTTCGGGGGTGAAATCGCCGTTGAGCGCGGGCGCCTGGATATTTTTCAGCAGGTCTTCATCGAACAGCAGCTGGATTTTTGCTTGTTGCGCCACCTGGCTCAGGGACGTGGCCAAGGGTTGGGCCGGCAGTTGCAGGGTGAACGACTCGGCCTGGGCCGTGAGGCTGACGGCCAGGCAGGCGGCGATCAGTGTCGGTCGAACAAACAGGTGCTGGGCAAGGCAAGGCGCGCGAAACATGAAATCCCCCAAAGCGGCTAAATAGCCAAAAAAGGCATGCGTATCAAACGCAGACCGGAGGAAGACGCGGCAGGAAAAAAAATCCTCACATGCGAATGAAAAATATTCTCAAGTGGTGTTACTTGCGCGCTTCGATACGGATCTTGCCATCGCCCAGGGCCACGGTTTTCACCGGCAACAGGGCCGGCAGGGCACTGATCAGCGCGTCCGGGTCATTCACGTCGAGATTGCCAGAAACCTTCAACCGCGCCACCGCGCCATCGGCCAACACCACGGCCTTGGGCCGGTACAGACTCAACTCATCCAGCAGGCTGGCCAGTTCGCGGTTGCGAAAGGACAGGTGCCCGCTGCGCCAGTCGGCGACTTCGCCAGCGGCCACGGTTTGCTGCTGCACGGAGCCCTTGGCGTAGCTGTAGGTCGCCCGCTGCTGGGCGCCGAGCATAACGGCGCTGGCTTTCTGGTCGGGGGCGAAGGCGACCATCCCGTGGGCTACGCTGACCACCAGTTGCTGCTGGCCGCGGCGCACATCAAAAGCGGTGCCCACCACCCGCACATCGGCCTCGCCTGCGCGCACGAACAGCGGCCGCTCCTTGTCGGGTGCCACCTCCAGGTACAACTGGCCCCGGTCCAGATGGATCACACGGCGATGGGCATCGAAGTCCACCCGCAATTGCGTGCTGGCATTGACGTACAAGGTGCTGCCGTCCGGCAGGTCCAGGGTGCGCATGCCTTTGTCCTGCGCCGCGATGTCGGTGTGATACAGCCCGCGGGGGGCCCCGAGGTTGCTGGCGAGCAAGGCACAGACCAGCGCGGCTGCCACCGCCAGGGCGGGGCGCCAGGGCGCGGGTTTGCGGGCGGGCAAGGGCACGGGTTTGTTCAGTTGCTGCAACTCGCCGAGGTCGGCCCACAGCTGTTCGAATTCGGCGTAGGCGCGCGCATGGGCCGGCACGGCATGCCAGGCGGCGAAGGCCTTGCGCTCCTGCGTGTTGCCTTCGTTGCGATTGCGCGCAAACCAACTGGCAGCCTGGGCATCGATGCAGTCGTGCTCATCAATGTTGTGGCTGTCGCGGTTACTCAAGCGGGTCATTCTGGCTGCTCCTTGCCCGGTCTTTTTGAAGTCGCTGCTTGCAGTGCAGCAGGGCAAAGGCGATGTGCTTTTCCACCATGCTGATCGAAATACCCATGCGTTCGGCGATCTGCGCCTGGCTCAGGCCTTCGAAGCGGTGCAGCATAAGGGCTTCTCGCCTGCGGGGCGAGAGTTCGGCGAGGACTTCTTTCAACTGTTCCAGGCGTTGGAGGCGTTGGGCGGCGGCCAGGGGATCGTTTTGCTCGTCGCTGACAGGTTCGGCATCCCGTTCGGCCTGCTCGTGATGGACGCCGTGGCGCACCTTCTGTTTGCGCCAATGGTCGCGCAACAGGTTGCGCGCCATCTGAAACAGAAAGGCCCGTGGCTGCTCGACCTTGGCTCGGTCGCGGTAGTCCAGCCATTGGGTAAAGACATCCTGGGTCATGTCCGCCGCGTCGCTGGCGTTGTCCGTGCGTTTACGCAGGTAATGCAGGATATCTGCATAAAACCCGCGAAAGGCATCGGCCGACAGCGGGTCGGGCTTGAAACGAGGCATGGATATCCTTCTTGACGCAGCACGCTGCAGAAAAGTCGCGAATGATATCGAGAATTATTGCTATTTGTCTCCGTAAATTTAGCGATGCATGCATTCCCCTGTGGGAGCGGGCTTGCCCGCGATGGCGGTGTGTCTGGTCCACCGCTATCGCGGGCAAGCCCGCTCCCACGGGGTGGTGTTTTAGCTCAGCGAGGTCAGCAGCTTCTGCAACTGCGCCTGACCCGCCATGTCCAGTGGGAACACCGGTAACCGTGGATCACCCACCTCCAGCCCGGTCAGGCGTAAACCGGCCTTGATCGTCGCTGGCAAGCCGCCCTTGAGGATGAAGTCCAGCACCGGCAACTGCCGATAGAACAGCTCCCGCGCCTGGTTCAGGTCATTGGCCAGTATCGCCTGGTACAGGTCCAGGTTGAGTTGCGGGATCAGGTTCGGTGCAGCCGTGCACCAACCCTTGGCACCAGCGGCGAACGCTTCCAGGGCCAGTGGGTTACAGCCGTTGTAGAACGGCACCTGGCCTTCGCTCTGGCGGTACAGCTGGTGCATGCGCTGGATATCGCCGGTGCTCTCCTTGACCATCGTCACGTTGTCGACGCTGTGGACGATACGCAGGATCAGCTCCACCGACATATCCGTGCCGCTGGTGGCCGGGTTGTTGTAGAGCATGATCGGCACACCGACGCTGTCGCCGATGGCCGCGTAGTGCGCGAGGATCTGCGCTTCACTGAGCTTCCAGTACGACGTCGGCAGCACCATCACCACATCGGCGCCTTCGGCTTCGGCAAAGCGCGCGCGACGCACGGCCTTGGCGGTGGTCAGGTCGGATACGCTGACGATGGTCGGCACGCGCTTGGCGACCTTTTGAATGCTGTAGGCGCTGACTTCGTCCCACTCGGCGTCGCTCAGGTAAGCGCCTTCACCTGTGCTGCCTAACGGGGCAATGGCGTGGACGCCGCTGTCGATCAAGCGGTCGATGGATTGACCCAGGGCGTCGAGGTCAACGGTGCTGCCGTCGGCGCTGAACGGGGTGATGGTGTAGCCGATGATGCCGTGAATAGTAGGGCTGGACATGGAATATCTCCGGTCGAAAAAGGCTTCAGTTCAGGCAATCGGCGTGTTGACGCAGGTTCTGCCGAGCGTAGTAGTTGAACGCGGCGCCGTGGCGCTTGGGCTTGGAGATCCAGTCATGGGCCTCGCGTCCCAACTGCGGCAGGATCGGCTTGATGGTCCCGGCGGCCATGGCCAGCAATTGCAATTTGGCCGCCCGTTCGATCAATTGCGCGATTACGCAGGCCTCTTCGATGGTGCTTCCGGTGGACAGCTGCCCGTGGTGCGACAGCAGGATGGCGCGCTTGTCGCCCAGGGCTTGGGTGATGATTTCGCCTTCTTCGTTACCCACCGGCACACCCGGCCAGGCTTCGAGGAACGCGCAGTCTTCATACAGCGGGCACAGGTCCATGTGCGACACCTGCAGCGGTACTTCGAGCATCGACAGCGCGGCGATGTGGGTGGGGTGGGTGTGGATGATGCAGTTCACATCCGGCCGGCCACGGTACACCCAGCTGTGAAAACGGTTGGCCGGGTTGGGCATGCCGTGGCCTTCCAACACTTCCAGGTCTTCGTTGACCAGCAGCAGGTTGCTGGCGGTGATTTCATCGAAACCCAGGCCCAGTTGCTGGGTGTAGTAGGTGCCAGGCTGTGGGCCACGAGCAGTAATCTGCCCGGCCAGGCCCGAGTCGTGGCCGTTCTCGAACAGAATACGGCAGGTCAGGGCCAGCTTTTGCCGGTCGGTCCACGTATTATCCGCCAGGGTACTTTGCATCTGGGTCAGCGCTTGCTTGACCAGTTGTTCTTTCGGGAGTGCTAATGTCTTGGCCATATCGGTGTCCTTTGGGTGGTTCAATGGACGTCGATTTGCTGGTTCCCGCTGCTCGCAAGGTCGTTGGGTTCTGCAAATGACACTAAAGAGGCTATATGACACTTTGTGTCATTGGCAAGCAATAATCATCGCACTCTGCTTGGATTAATCGCTGCGCATGTCTATCCGTTTGAAACTATTGAGAAAAAAACTCGGCGTCACCCTGGAGGCATTGGCCGAAAAATCCGGGATGACCAAGAGTTATCTGTCCAAGGTCGAGCGCGGCTTGAACACCCCGTCGATTGCCGCCGCGCTGAAACTGGCCAAGGCGTTGAACGTCAAGGTCGAGGAACTGTTCAGCGAAGGCAGCGTCAGCCTCGACAGCTACAGCCTGGTGCGCAGCCACGAGCGGCCCGAGACCGCGCCGGGTTATGCAGTACTGGCCCATCAGGTCAGCGAGCGCAGCCTGCTGCCGTTCATCATTTATCCGCCGGCAGAATTCAGCGACAAGACCTTCAAGGAGCATTTGGGGGAAGAGTTTCTGTTTGTGCATGAAGGCCGGGTGGAAGTGGACTTCATGACCGAACGGGTGCTGTTGGAGCGTGGCGATGCATTGCACTTCAACGCGCAAAAGCCCCATCGGATTCGCTCGGTGGGCGAGGTGCAGGCGCAGTTGCTGGTGGTGGTGCACAGCGCCGAGGAATAACGCCAACGCTGTGTTGGAACTCGGTCAATGTGGGAACTGGCTTGCCTGCGATAGCGGTGTGGCTGATACACCGCCATCGCAGGCAAGCCGGCTCCCACATTTGATCGCCTTCGTTAACCCGATCAGTGTTCGACAGGCACCGCCAGGGCCGGGTTGCCGAGTGCATGGCTGCGTGCCGCAAAGAACCTGAGCTCCACTTCCATCTCCTCAAACAGTGCGGCAAACCGGCGTTTCTGCTGTTGGATAAACCCGTCGCTGCGGCCAAACACCGAGATCGCCAGGGTCTTGATCTTCGACCGGCGAATTGCCTCCACCAAGTGCCCATCCTGTTCGCTCAGGTGATGGCCGAACAGGCACAACGCACCTTCCTGTCCCAGCAATTGCTCATAGCAGAACGACAGGTAATCCGAGCTGCGAATGCTCTTGAGCTTTTCGCTGCTGGGGCCTTCGTTGATAAACAGCGGCACATCGTCGAGGGTCTTGATCGTGTTGTTGATCGCAAAGCTGCTCAGCAACGTGCTGTCGGTGGAGGCCAGCTTGCGCGCCGAACCATCCAGGTTGCGTACCAGGTGCAGGCCGCCGTGCAGGTACAGAATGCGCGTCGCGGTGGTTGCGGTATCGCGTAAGTCAAAGCGTGATTCGGCGCCGCGAAACAGGTCGTCGATACCCGGCGTATGCAGGATCGACCAGTAATTGAGCAGGTCGTAATTGCTGGTGAACACCGTCTTGTAGCTCGCCAGTTCCTGATTGATGGTCACCAGGGTCGACGGCTGTACCAGGCGCCACGGGATATGCACGGCGTGGATGGTATTGATCAGCGCTTCCTTGATCGCGTAGTAACGATTGCGCGGCGCGGCGGAGCTGACGGCCAGGGCCTTGTTGACGCGGCTGGTGGTTTTTAGGGCGCCCAGCACCTGCTCGAAGCTGCGGGTCGGCATCGCGTCAAACACGCTCAGTTCGGAAGCGCTCAAGGGCTTTTCTTCCACGGTGCGTGCGTTTTCAAACAGCGAGTCGTAGGCAAAGTCTTCCCAGACTGTGCGACTGGCGCCGTTGCCGATCAGGATGGCGTCGAAGGCGATGCTGTTGCGCAGTGCGTTCCAGTCTTCAAGGGTGGCGTCGATATCCTGGAAATCCTTCATTGCGGCGGGTCTACTCAAAAACGGCTGGGCGGTGACTTTATCACGGGCGGGCGTTGATCTTGGTCAAGATGCCGCAGGCGGGTGAGGTTGATGCTGTAGGAATCAACGCATCCCCGAGGATTCATCATGAGCAGCACGTTCTTCATTCCCGCCGTCAACATCATGGGCATCGACTGCCTCGACGAAGCCATGAACGCGATCCGCAACTACGGTTTTCGCAAGGCCCTGATTGTCACCGACGCCGGCCTGGCCAAGGCGGGCGTGGCCAGGATGATTGCCGAGAAACTGGCAATGCAGGACATCGACTCAGTGATTTACGACGGCGCCAAGCCCAACCCCAATGTGGAGAACGTCGAGAACGGCCTGGCGTTGTTGCAGCAAAGTGCCTGCGATTTCGTGGTGTCGCTGGGCGGCGGCTCGCCCCATGACTGCGCCAAGGGCATTGCCCTGTGTGCCACCAATGGCGGGCATATCGGCGACTACGAAGGTGTCGACCAATCGAGCAAGCCACAGCTGCCCCTGGTGGCGATCAACACCACCGCCGGCACCGCCAGCGAAATGACCCGTTTCTGCATCATCACCGACGAAACCCGCCACGTGAAAATGGCCATCGTCGACCGCAACGTCACACCGCTGCTGTCGGTCAACGATCCTGCACTGATGGTCGCCATGCCCAAGGGCCTGACCGCCGCCACCGGCATGGACGCGCTGACCCACGCCATCGAAGCCTATGTGTCCACGGCCGCCAACCCGATCACCGACGCGTGCGCGATCAAGGCTATCGAGCTGATCAGCGCCAACCTGCGTCTGGCCGTGCGCGACGGCAGCGATATGGCGGCCCGGGAAAACATGGCCTACGCGCAGTTTCTCGCCGGCATGGCCTTCAACAACGCCTCCCTGGGGTTTGTCCACGCCATGGCCCACCAGTTGGGCGGCCTCTACGACTTGCCCCACGGCGTATGCAACGCGGTGCTGTTGCCCCACGTGCAAAGCTTCAACGCCAGTGTCAGCGCGGCGCGCCTGAGCGACGTCGGCCGCGCCCTTGGGGTGGATAACAAACACGCCAGCCCGGAAGAGGGCGCCCAGGCGGCCATCGCGGCGATCCGCTGCCTGTCCCAGGACGTCGATATCCCGGCCGGCCTGCGCGAGCTGGGCGCCAAGTTGCAGGATATCCCGCTGCTGGCCACCAACGCCCTCAAGGATGCGTGCGGCCTGACCAACCCACGGCGGGCGGACCAGCGTCAGATTGAGGAGATTTTCCGTAGCGCGTTTTAATCCGCCCTGGAACGGGCGACGCACCACAGTGCGCCGCCCGCCAGAGCTACACATAGCGCCGCCAATGGCCACACTTGCTGACTGACCAGCAAGCTGGCCACACCCCCTATCAGCGCCGCCAGCAACTGGTGCAAAAAGCCACTTAGGGCCATGGCGTACGAGCCGCTTATCGGAGAATGATCGTTGGCCAAGGACAGACTGATGGGGTAACTCATCGACTGCCCGAACACCGCCACGCAATATGGCAGCCACAGCAGCCAGGCCCAATCGCTGGCGAACCAGCCTGCGAGCAACATCACCGAGCTGCCGCCCATCACCAATGTCACACCCCATGTCATCATCGGCAGGCGTCCGCTGCGGGCAACCCAGCGATTGACCATCAGTGCGCCCGCCAGATAGGCCGCGCTGATCGGCCAGCCGAGCAGCCCGTACTGCGCGGCAGTCCACTCGAAGCGACCCTGCAGAATCAGCGGAGCGCAGGTGTTGAACGCGATGATCACGCCATACCCCAATCCGCCCGCCAACGCCGCTCGGAGAAACGCCGGGTGTTGCAAAATCATGTGGTAGATACGCCACGCAGAAACCTGTCCATCGGCTTTCATCCGCGCCGGGAACGCCACCCCTTGCAGTACGCCAATCAGCCCGATTGCCGCCAACGCCAGGCCATAGAAGATCGCCTCCCAACCAAACGCCACTTGCAATACCGAGCCAATGAACTGGCCGATGCCCAGGGCGATCACGAAGGTCATGCCCAGCCACGACAGCCCCTTGGCCAACAATGCACCGCTGAAACTGTCGCGCACCAACACCCGAGCCATCACCGAAACGCCACCGGCGCCCAGGCCCTGGGCAAACCGTAGCGACAGAAACGTCTCGATGTTGTGAGCCAAGGGGATGGCGGCACTGGCCAGTGCATACAGGGCCAGTGCCGCCAGCAATACCGGCTTCCTGCCCAGGCGCTCACCCAGGCTGCCCCATAGCAGCATTGGCAGCGCCATGCCTACCAGATACACCGCCAAGGCGAGCGAAGCTTGAGCCTCCAGGGCCTGCAGCGCTTGGGAAATGGCCGGGACTGCGGGAAGGTAAATGCTGATGCCAACCTGGGACAGGAAGGCGGTGCAGCAGGCAATGGCGAGGGTTGTGGTGCTCTTCAAGGGGGCGAGTTCCTTTCTGAACGCTAAATTTCAGGCGCAAAGCTACAAGCTGTTAGTGTATTTGTCTTTAGCTTGAAACTTGCCACTGAGGCCTCCCTGATGAGAGTTCTGCTATTCGGCGCCACCGGCATGGTCGGCCAGGGCGTGTTGCGTGAGTGTCTGCTGGCCGCTGATGTGCAGGAAGTGGTGGCGGTGGGGCGCACGGCGTTGACCCAGGAGCATGGCAAGCTGCACCAGGTGTTGCATGCCGATATGTTCGACTTCCAGCCCCTGGAGCATTTGCTGCAGGGCTTTGATGCCTGTCTGTTTTGCCTGGGGCTGTCGTCGGTGGGCGTGGATGAAGCCACCTACACCCGGCAGACCTACGACCTGACCCTGGTCGCCGCCAGTACCCTGGCGCGGCTCAATCCGCAGATGACGTTTGTGTACGTGTCCGGTACCGGCACCGACAGTTCCGAGCAGGGCAAGGTGATGTGGGCGCGGGTCAAGGGCAAGACCGAGAACGCCTTGCTGCGCCTGCCGTTCAAGGCGGTGTATCTGTTCCGGCCGGGGATCATTCAGCCGCTGCATGGCGTGCGTTCGAAAACCGCGCTCTACCAGACGATCTACAACCTGATCGGGCCGCTGCTGTCCCTGTTCCGGCGCATGCGGCCAGCCTGGGTGGTGAGTACCGAGACCGTGGGCCGGGCGATGCTCGCGGTGGTCCGGCATGGCGCTCCGCAAGCGGTGATTGAGCCTGCGCAGATCCATCGCCTGGCTGCCGAGCGTTTGTAATGCTCTCGAAAAGCCTGATCCGTCGTCTGGCGCCTGATGCCGTTGATCATGGTGTGTTATCTGTTTGCCTTTTTTGATCGCATCAATATCAGCTTCGCCAAGTTCCAGTTGCAGGCTGACCTGGGTTTGAGCAACACCGCCTACGGTTTGGGCGAGGGGCTGTTTGTGATCGGGTATGTGATCTTCGAAGTCCCGAGCAACATGATGTTGTACAAGGTCGGCGCCCGGCGTTGGATTGCCCGGATCATGGTGTCCTGGGGGCTGGCGACGGCCGCGATGGTGTTTGTGACGGCCGAGTGGCAGTTCTATGCATTGCGCTGATCAATACGTTGGGCCAACTCGGTGGCATCGTCAGCCCGGTAATGGTCGGGCGCATCAAGGACATCACGGGCAGCACGACCCCGGCGCTGTATGTGATTGGCGCGTGTGCATTGATTGCGGCGGCGCTGCTGCTGTGGGGCTTGCCGCATAAGTTGCGCACCTCCGACAAGCGCTGACGACTCAGCTCACGCCAGCCAATGCCTTGGCTGGCGCACTACTGAACTGAATCAACACCACCCCGCCAATCAACATCAGCACCCCAAGCAAGCGGGGGGCGGTCAGTTGCCGCTCTACCAGACCAAACAGGCCGAAGTGGTCGAGCAACAATGACGCGAGGATTTGCCCGGCCATGGCCAGGGCGATAAACCCCGAGGCCCCGAGTTTGGGCAGCAAGACCAGGGCCAGGGAGATAAAGCACACGCCGAATGCGCCGCCGGTCCACATCCATAGCGGCGCCTTGGTGATAAAGCCGAGGCTTGGCAGCGGCAGCCGTAACGCCAGGATCACCGGCAATAACACCAGAATACTCACCAGCAGCGAGGCCAGGGTCGCCCACAACGGATGCCCGAGGCCGCGCCCGAGGTTGGCGTTGATTGCGCTTTGAAACGGCACCACCGCCCCGGCAATCACCGCCAGCAGTAACAAGCCCAGCCAATGCAACGTGGTCATGATCAATCTCCAAAAGGTTTTACTGGACTCTACGGTATTCGTCGCGCAGATTTAAATTCCAAGTTCTTATGCCGAACATGCATGCCATGAATGATCTGCGCCGTGTTGACCTTAACCTACTGGTGATCCTCGACGCGTTGCTCAGCGAGCAGCATGTCACCCGCGCTGCCGAGCGCCTGCACCTGAGCCAGCCGGCGGTCAGCCATGCGCTGGTGCGCTTGCGTGATTTGTTGGGCGACCCCTTGCTGGTACGCCAAGGCGGCGGCCTGGTCGCCACCGCTCGCGCGCTGGAACTGGCGGCGCCGCTGGCTGATGCCTTGGTCCAGGTCCAGTCGTTGCTGGCGCCGAACCGTTTTGATCCGGCGTCGGCCAGGCGCACCTTTCGCCTGGCCATGTCCGATTACGGCGCGGCTCTCTTGTTGCCTGGGCTGGTGCGGGCGCTGCGCGAGCAGGCGCCGGGGATTGACTTGGCCATCACCCACGCCAGTCGCGAAGGCATGCAGGAAGGGGTGCTCAGTGGGGAGATCGACCTGGCCGCCGGCGTGTTTCCCGACCTGCCGGCCGAGTTGCGCAGCACGCCGTTATTCGAAGAGCACTACGCCTGCCTGGTGGACCGCGACAGCTTGCCCGCCGACGGTGGGCTCGACCTGCCGACCTACCTGGCACGGCCCCATGTGCTACTGGAAATGCGCGGCAGCGGCACCCCGGAAATCGAGCGGGCGCTGACCGCGATCCGCGAGCGACGGCACGTGGCGATCAGCCTGCCGCATTGGGGCATCGCGCCGCAGTTGATCCAGGGCACTGACCTGATCCTTACCGTGTCCTCCCAAGGGCTGCTGAACATCGACTCGCGGCACTTGCTGGTGGTGCCGCCGCCGTTTCATATCCCATCCTTCGGTTTTGTACTGGCCTGGCATAAACGCCGCGCGGGGGATGGCGCCTTGCAGTGGCTGATCACCCAAGTGCAAGACGTGTTGGCCAAACGTGCGGCCTAGCATTGCAGTGCCCGGTGGATTGTGCACAATCGACGCGCCCCCTCTTTTCTGAGCGTGTTACCCATGACTTCATCATTGCTGTTTGCCGTCATCGCCTCGGGCTTTATCTATGGCATCACGCCGGGCCCCGGGGTGCTGGCGGTATTTGGCATTGGTGCGGCACGCGGCCGTCGGGCCGGCGCGGGTTTTCTGTGTGGGCACCTGCTGGGCGATGTGGTGTGGTGCAGCACCGCGTTGGTGGCGATTGTTGGCGCCCGGGAGATCGGTAGCAGCGCGTTTGATGTGCTGGGTGTGCTCAGTGCCCTTTACCTGTTCTGGCTCGGCATCCGTGCTATTCGCACCCGCAACCGCAGCGGGGACGCGCCTCAGGGGGCGGCGCGCCAACCGTTCTGGCACGGCATTCTGTTTGGCCTGACCAACCCCAAGGCGTATCCGGTGGCCGTGGCCACGTTCACCGCACTCCTGTCGAGCCGGGCCGAGCTGCTGACCTGGAGCATGCTGCCGTGGTTGATTGTCCTGAGCTTTGTAGGCGGCCTGCTGGCTTACGGGATCCTCATCGGCGTCGTGGGTGCGCGGCAGGTGCGTACGGTGTATCAGCGTCATGAAGTGTTGATCACCAAGCTGTGCGGGGTGATGTTTATCGGCTTCGCGATCAATGCCCTGGCCCATGCGTTGCCGGGCTTGCTGGGCAGTAAAACGTCCTGAGTACCGACGACCGTTCGTCGCACCAGCAAGTTTTTTCTAAACCTTTGCCGCCCTGAAAATTCAGATTCAGGGCGGGGCTCGTTCCCCGGCATGTATTTATTACCTGGAGGAACCCATCATGAGCCGCATGGCTATCCGGTTACGCACCGCCACTTTCGCGATGCTGCTGGGCCTCGGCGCCAGCAATGCTTTTGCCCAAGGCCCCGCCGAATTTATCGAGCAAGCCTCGGCCAAGGGCATGGCCGATATCGAAACCAGCCGCATGGCCCACGCCAAGACCTCGTCTCAGGAAATCAAGGACTACACCATCGAGGTCATCAACGAACGCACCCTGGCCAATCAACATTTGGCGGCCATTGCGAAAAAACTCGACTTGCCGGTGGCGCCTCGCGACCAGATCGTCGACAAGGCTGAAACCTTGATGCCTGAGCTGACCGATGGCGACTCCTTTGACGCCGCCTACACGGCTCAGCAGGTCAAGGCCAACGAAGATGCAATCGCGTTGTTCAAGCAGGAAGGTGCTGCTTCGGATATCCCTGAGATAAAGGCATTGGTCGACGAAACCCTGCCCAAGCTGGAAACCCGCCTGGAAAAAGCCCGGGCGCTGGCTTCGTCCTACAGCAAGAGCCGCAACAGCGACGGTTGATCGCGGGCTTTACCAGGAAACGGCGGTTGGAGCTGATCCAACCGCCGTTTTTTTACGCCTGGTTCAGGTCGGTCTTGCCTGGGTCCGCCGCCGTGCCGTCGCCGCCGAGGTTGACGGTATGGCGCTCGCCCAAGGTACGGTATTCGCTGCGCAGTTTTTCCAGGGCTTTGAAGTCCAGGCCATCGAGGCTTCATGGCGATGCTCCAAAGTACTGACCGTGGCGGCACGCTGAAATTTCTTTTTACAATTGTTGACCTACATGAATTCGGTCGGGCCGTGCAACCGTTGGGCAGGTGCGGGGTGCAGGCATCGAACCCTGCTTGTGCAGGCTGGTCACTGTTTCATCACCCCGTTGAATGGAAGCGCGATCATGAGCCTCTCTCGTACTCTCTGCCTGGCCTGCTGCCTGGTGCTGTTGCAAGGCTGTTTCGACAGCTCTGACAATGAAACCCAGGACAACACCGACGGCAGCAAATCCTCGGTGCAAATGAAGGATTCCAAGGCTGATCAGCCCTAGCGTTAGGTGGTTGTCAGAACAACGACCTTGTGGCCTCGCTATCCTCTAGGGTCAGCAAGTACTGCTTGGCTTCAAGCCCGCCGGCAAATCCGGTGAGGCCGCCCGCAGCACCAATCACCCGATGGCAGGGCGCGACGATCGAAATAGGATTGCGCCCGTTTGCCGCCCCCACCGCGCGCACAGCCTTGGGGTTGCCGATCTGTTGGGCGATCTGGCTGTAGCTGCGGGTTTCACCGAAGGGAATAGTCAGCAGCGCACCCCAGACTTTTTTCTGGAACTCGGTGCCGTCAAAGTCCAGTTCCAGCTCGAAGCACTCGCGGGTGCCGGCAAAATACTCGTTCAACTGCCGCTCGGCCTCCAGCAGCACCGCGCTGTGGTTGACTTCCACCAGCTCGCCCAGGCGCACACGGTTGGCGCGCTCGGCCTCCCACAAGATGGCGGCGAGCTTGCCGTTGCGGGCAACCAGGGTCAGTTGGCCGACGGGGGAGGGCATGAGTTTGTATTCACACGGCATGAGCGGGCTCCTTGTTGAGTGGATCGTTTATCGCCTGCACTTTAGCGCTCGTCGCGGGTGGCTGAACTACGTTTCTTGCGCTCAAATTCGGCGATGTTATCGCTCCTGTTGCAGCACCTTCAGCGCTGCCGATGCCAGGAACCCCGAACGACTTTTTTCTTCCGGGTGGTGCAGCACGTACTCATCAATGCGGTTGAGCAAGTAGCCAGGCAGCGTGATGTTGAGTTTTTGCGCCTTGCCCAGGTACTTGGTTACATCAATATCCACCACCGCCCAGGTACAGCCGGCGTACAGGGGGTTGGCTGCGTGCAGCGTGACCTTTTGTGCGCTGGGAATGGGCGCGCCCTCTTCGGCCAGCAGCTCAAAATGGCCTTCTATGGCTTCCCGTGCCATGGCCATGGCGTCGTCCAGGTCATCACCGGCAGAGAAGCAGCCAGGGATGTCAGGGACTTCTACGCCCCAGGCGTGGTGATCGTCGCCGGTTGAAATTGCAATCGGATACAGCATGTTCTTGTCCTCCAGGTACGCTTCAAGCGAGCAGAGCTTGTTTCAAGATGCTCTTGGCGGTCTTGTCCAACAGATGCTTCTTGGGGTGGGGAATGGTCACCAGCCCAGGCTTGGCAGGGTGTTTAAAATGATGATGGCTGCCCCTGACGCGCACCAGGTACCAGCCATCAGCCACGATATGGCCTATCAAATATCGGCTATCCACATCACCTCCTTGTGGTGTGTTGGTGGTGACTATAACTACTAAATAAAAATTATCAACACTCTACCCACCAACAAAAGAGGGCAGGCGGTGCAAGAAGTTTATGGGGGCGGGGCGAGGCTGCTGGATGAAGGTATTGCGGGGTTTTACTGATAAATCCCAGGCACAAAAAAACCGGCTTCAGGAGCCGGTTTTTTATTCATCCTCCATCAAGGTCAAGCTGATGGGGGAGGACAATCTGAGTGGAGCGGGTAGAGGGAATCGAACCCTCAACTAAAGCTTGGGAAGCTTTCGTTTTGCCACTAAACTATACCCGCTCAGAGCGGCTGACTTTGTACCAGAAGTGCGCGGCGATTTGAAGTTTTTCTTTGAAAAATGTGCAAGTTGCGAGCGTCAGCGGATGCTTTGAGCCCACCCCAGGCAGAAACGCTGCACCGTCCCTGCCCAGGGCCTTGCTTTCAAATCGCAAACGCATGCAGGGCCTGGCCCTGGTGATGCCGCAGTCGACTCACCGACTGTTCCGGTTTCAAAAAGCCCATCAATGCCTGCCGACTGTCATTGCACGCGGCCTTGTGCTCCATGTCCAGAAAGTGCCCGGTGGCCTGGATGGTGCCGAAGCTGCTGTTCGCTACATGTTGCCCAAACAGCCGGGCATCCTCGGCACTGGTGTATTCGTCCCACTCGCCATTCAAGAACAGAACCGGAATGTCGATCTGCCGTGCGGCCTTGAGGTAGCACTGGCGGTCGCTATTGAGCACCTGGCTGATGTGGTAGTGCATCTGCCCGTACTCGTGCTCGGCCAGGGTGCTGACGTGTCGATAGTTGAAGCGCTTGAACAGTGGCGGCAGGTGTTTGCCGATGGTGCTGTTGACCAGGTTGCCGACGCTGTGGCGGTCGAGGGTGCCGAGGTAGTCGACGCCACGTTCCAGGTAGTCGCGCATCGGTGCGTTGATCACTGGGGAGAAGGAGCTGATCACGGCTTTCTCCACGCGCCGGGGACGCTGGGACAGGGCGACGAGCGTGGCGACACCGCCCCAGGAAAACGACAGCACATGCTCGGCGGCGAAGTGTTCGATGAGTTCCAGAAGGATCTGGCCCTCAATGTCCTTCGTCAGCATTTGCTCATGGCGGTTGTGGGCTTTGGAACGACCGGCGTAGGGCTGATCATACAAAACCACATTGAATTGCGGATGCAGGCTTTTCACGGTCTGGGCGAACGACGCGGTGGTGGCCATGGAGCCGTTGACCAGGATGATGGTCTTTTGAGCAGCCTCCGCGCGATAGAACTCCGTGTAAACCCGATACTGACCCTGTATATCCAGCACAGCGATTTCTGGCCTCATGTCGTAAGACTCCTGGCAAGCGGGTGATGCGCGCAGATCACTCTGCACGAGCTTTGTGACAGGTAGGCATACGCCTGGAAGGGAGGCCCATGTCGGTCCGATGAGGCTGGCCGACGGGTGTTGTTATGACGGGCAACTTGCCTGGGCCCCTACGTCAAGCGGTACGGGCCGGCAATGTGTTTCTTGGAGGTCGGGTGACTCGCCAGTCAGATTGCGGCTGGCGGTTTGATTTAAGCAGGAGGCGGGCCAGGTCGCACGTTTGACCCTGGGCTTTTGCCGATCACCGGCTGAACGGTCATATCTGGCGGATTTCAGCTTCTGTCAGCGGCCGATATTGGCCGGGGGCGAGTTGTTCATCCAGCACCAGCGGGCCCATGCGTTCGCGATGCAGGCGCGTCACCTTGTTGTCGAAGTGCCCGAACATGCGCTTGACCTGGTGATAACGCCCTTCAATGATGCTCAGGCGCGCGCTTTTGGGGCTCAGCACTTGCAGGTCGGCCGGTTGGGTGGTCAGGTCTTCGAAGGCGAAGTACAGGCCGGCACTGAACGTTGCGGCGTACTGCGGGCCAATCGCCTGTTCGGTCTCCACGTAGTAGACCTTGGGCAGCTTGGTCCTGGGCTGGGTCAGGCGCCGGGACCACTGGCCATCATTGGTGATCAGCAGCAGGCCGGTGGTGTTGAAGTCCAGGCGGCCGGCGATATGCAGGTCGCCCTTGTCCGGCTCATCCAGCAGGTCGAGGACGGTGGGGTGTTGTGGGTCGACGGTGGCACTGACGCAGCCTGGCGGCTTGTGCAGCATGAAGTAGCGCGCGGGTTTCCCCACCTGCAGGATCTCGCCATCACATTCCACGCGGCTGAACTCGCGCACTTCATGGTGGGGGTCGGCAACCGGCAGCCCATCGACTTGAATCCGTCGCTCCGCCAGCAGTAAGCGCACTTGCTGGCGATTGAAGCGGGGCAGGTTACTGAGGAATCGGTCGATACGCATTACCGGGGCTCGGCTGCGCGCAGTTGTGCGTCGACCTGGGCACAGCGCGGGCACAGGCAGGCCTTGTTGCGCAGCTCCATCGGCAGGGCTTCGAGCACCTTGGGGTCGATGGTGACGCTGTAGCACCAGCAGGCACGGTCAGCGGTGCGCGGGTCGGCCAGGGTGCAATCATTGCGAGCGCCGCAGGCCGGGCAAAGTGTGGGAGTGTTCATCGGTCGGTTCAGGTGTCATGGCGTCGAGGTTCCGGCGAAACCGGTGTATTTGGCACGATACAGACCTGGGCGGTTTATTGCGCCATAGATGTATCAATCTATGTCCAAGTCGCACCAGATTTGCTTTTTGCGGTCTGATCTCTTGTCATTCAGTGAAAGCTGTCTGTCGCCCCCCAGCGTCGCTGGTGTGTGCTCTTCCGCGGTCCAGGAGGCCGCCATGTATCGTCGATTGCTCATCACAGCTGTGCTCGGTTTGACCCTTTCTGCTTGCGTGCCCTATTACGATGGAGGCTCCAGCTACTATCGATCCGAAGTCTATACCGCACCCGCGCCGGTCTATTACTACGGCGGCGGTCCGTCATACCAGTACCGGCGCGGCTATTACGCACCGCCACCACGCTATTACCCGGCGCCGCGTTATTACCAGCCGGCGCCCCGTTACTATCAGGCCGGGCCAAGGGCGGGCTACCGTCCCTATCCCAGTCAGGGATGGGGGGATCATCGGGGCTACAACGGCCATGGTCGCGGCGATGGACGTGGCGGTGATCATGGCCGGGGACGTGGCGGGCATCGGTAGTCAGACTTTTCTTTGAAACGGCGCGAAATGCGCCGTTTTTTTGTGGGCGACCATCTGTCTGGGCTGTCATATTTAACAGCTATCTTAAGTGCTCTTCTAGGACTTTACTGGGTGGCAAGACCTCAGTAGCTCAACGGAATGACACATGATCAGCCGGGCACTTATTCTTTTTTTACTCGGTTTTTTTTCCTTCGCTCACGCCAGCGCAGAATTCAGCTGCCCCTATCCCTCGTCGATCAAGCGCAAGGCGGGCCATTTCCAAAGTGACAATGGCCACTGGAGGAGCCCTGCAGGCGGGGCCGACAGTTTTTTGGAAAGATTTGTCGGGGCGGTTTTTATTCCGGCCAATGACCAGGAGCGCAAACAAGGCTACTTGGAGTATTGCAGCTACAAGGCGGCCAACAACCAGTGGGTCAACCTCAGGTTCCAGGCGCCCGAGCCCCTGTCCGGCATGTCGCTGACCGACTCCACCCATTGGATGCCGGCCCGCGGGCCGTTTGACCAGGAAATTTTTGTGTGCACGGACAGCCAGCCCGACAACTGTTCGTTCACCCTCGATCGCCCAAAATAATAGCCCGTCGCTTGACTTGCGTCTGTCATAAATCAGACAGGTCTGCCAGTGGGTGACGTCCCTCCCAGGCCTTGTGAAAGTGCGCCTCGACCACCGCCTCGGGAATGCGCTTGATATCTGGCCAGTGCCAGTGTGGCTGCTGATCCTTGTCGATCAGGCGAGCGCGTACCCCTTCGCTGAACTCCGGATGCCGACAGCAGTTGAGGCTCAAGGTGTATTCCATCTGGAACACCTGCGACAGAGAAAGGTGCCGCGCCCGTCGGATCTGCTCCCAGACCAGGTGTGCGGTCAGCGGGCAGCCCTCGCTCAAGGTCTTGCCGGCCCGGCTGAACAGCGGGTCGGCATGCTCGCGCAGTTGGCTCAAGGCGCGCCAGGCGCAGTGCACATCACCCACATCCAACCATGCGTCGATCTGCTGGCGGCGCGGCAGCCACTGTGGTTCGGGCTGCTGGCTGGCGGCCTCCTGGGCCAGGGCCTTGAACAGGCTGTTGAGCTGCATCGCCGTCTGTTCCTGCCAGTTCAGCTGTAACAGGCCCTCAAGCATTTCGTCCTGTTGCTCATCCAGCAGGAAGCGGTCGGCCAGGCCTAGGTCCAGGGCGTCGCGCCCGTTCATATGGGCGCCGGTGAGGCCCAGGAACAGGCCGAGCTTGCCGGGCAGGCGCGAGAGGAACCAACTGGCGCCGACGTCCGGGTACAGGCCGATGCTGATTTCCGGCATGGCCAGCCGGCTGCTCGGGGTGACGATGCGGATGGCGGCGCTTTGCAGCAAGCCCATGCCACCGCCCAGAACATAGCCATGGCCCCAGCAAATCAGGGGCTTGGGGTAGGTGTGCAGGTGGTAGTCCAGACGATATTCGGCAGCAAAAAACTGCGCGGCCAGGGCGGGTACTTCGCCCGGGTGCTCGCGGCAGGCCTGGGCCAGGCTGCGCACTTCACCGCCGGCGCAAAACGCCTTGGCGCCGTTGCCGCGCAGCAGCACGCAGACGATTTGCGGGTCTTTGGCCCAACTCGCCAGGCGCTCGCCCAGGGCCAGGATCATCGGCAGGGAGAGGGCATTGAGGGACTTTTCTGCGTCCAGGCTGGCGATGCCGATACGGGCGCCGTCTGTGCCAGTGAGCTCTTCGAAGTGCAGATTCATCATGACCTCAATCGGTAAATTGAACGTTGAGTATGATCCCTTCGTGGGAAAGTGCCGGTTGCGCGTCAGATCAATTGACAAGTGGGGTGGGCTTTCCTAGGGTTCGCCCATTCTTTTTACATGATGCTTTTCTGATGACTGTCGACGACCGTATCAAACTTGAACCGAGCTGGAAACACGCCCTGCGTGAGGAATTCGAGCAGCCGTACATGAGCCAATTGCGCGAGTTCCTGCGCCAGGAGCATGCGGCGGGCAAGGAAATCTACCCGCCGGGCCCGCTGATCTTCAACGCGCTCAACTCCACGCCGCTGGACAAGGTCAAGGTGGTGATCCTCGGCCAGGACCCGTATCACGGCCCGGGCCAGGCCCACGGCCTGTGCTTCTCGGTGCAACCGGGCGTGCCGGCGCCGCCGTCCCTGGTCAATATCTATAAAGAGCTCAAGCGCGACCTCAATATCGAGATCCCCAGCCACGGCTGCCTGCAAAGCTGGGCCGACCAGGGTGTGTTGATGCTCAATACCACCATGACCGTGGAGCGCGCCAATGCCAACGCCCATGCGGGCAAGGGCTGGCAGTTCTTCACCGACCGGGTGATCGAGATTGTCAGCGAGCATCAGCCGCACCTGGTGTTCCTGCTGTGGGGCGCCCATGCCCAGGGCAAGCAAAAGCTGATCGACGCGACCAAGCATCTGGTGCTGACCTCGGTGCATCCGTCGCCGTTGTCGGCGTATCGCGGGTTTTTGGGCTGCGGGCATTTCAGCCGGACGAATAAGTTTCTTGAGCAGAATGGCGAGACGCCGATCGAGTGGCGGTTGCCGCCGCTCTGAAGGTCAGCACAAGGTAGAAGCTGCCTGCGATGACTGACAGTCTGCCGATATCTCTGTTGGCAGACACACCCCAATCGCAGGCAAGCCAGCGCCTATATTTAAATGGTGTCCGGCTGGCGGTTCCAATGGCGGAATAACGGCTCCGCCAGGAACAGCACAAACAACAGCCGCATCACCTGCATCGCCGTTACCAACGGCACCGACAGTTGCAGGGTCTCAGCCGTCAAACTCATCTCGGCAATCCCGCCGGGCATCATCCCCAGCGTCAGCGAGCGCAGATCCAACTGCGTCAATGCACTCAAACCCACCGCCGCAAAGGTCGCAATCAGCATGCTCAGCAGTGTGCCAACCACCGTGCGGCCCATGAACGACGGTGCCCGTCGGAAGAACTGCCGGTTGAAGTGGCAACCCAGGCCACTGCCGATCAACCATTGGCCGATCTGGCTGCCACCCTCTGGCAGGCCGATGTGCAAATCCCAGGTGATACTGGCGACGGCACTGACCAGTAACGGCCCGAACAACCAGGGGTTGGGTTGGCGCAAGCGTTGCCAGCCCCAGGCCACCAGCGCTCCGATCGGAAACAGCAGGGCCAGCCAGGCCCAATCCACAGGCGCCGGGTGAAACTGTGGTGCGCCGCCGCCCAGTAAATACTTGAAGATTGCCGGCACACACAGCACCACCAGCAACACCCGTAGACTCTGGCCAGCCGCCACGCGACTGAGCACCGCGCCATTGCGTGCGCCCAGGTTGACCATCTCCCCGGAACCGCCCGGCATGCTTGAGAAAAACGCTGTGGCGCGATCTTCACCGCTGCGGCGCATCAACCACACGCCGACAATGCTCGACAGGCTGGTGACCAGCGCGC
Source organism: Pseudomonas sp. WS 5410 (assembly GCF_012985645.1). Classification (NCBI taxonomy): domain Bacteria; kingdom Pseudomonadati; phylum Pseudomonadota; class Gammaproteobacteria; order Pseudomonadales; family Pseudomonadaceae; genus Pseudomonas; species Pseudomonas sp. WS 5410. The sequence continues at coordinate 210,384 of NZ_JAAQWS010000009.1, forward strand.
CGAAGAAGATCAGGCCAAAGTGGCTCATCACCTGTTCGATCACCACCGGGGTGAAGTGCAGGCCGATACCAATGCCCACCACCCACTGCCCGCATTTGCGCCCGCCGGGAATCTCGCCCAACTGCCAGGGCGTCAGGCAGCGCACCAGGATGATCGCCAGCAACGAGCCGACCATATACGGCAAAGGCCAGCCGACCAGGCTGGCCAGGTAACCGCCGGCCAGGCCGACCAGCGGTGTTCCCCACCATTGTCTAAGGGTGACCTCAGACATCGGCTACGGCACGACGCTGCAACGCGCGCTTGCGCCAGATACGCAGCAATGGCACGAGCAGCATGATGGCGGTCAGTACCCAGACGCCCAAAGTGATCGGGCTCGACCACAGAATTTCCAGCGTGCCATTGGAAATCGACAACGCACGCCGCAGGTTCTGCTCCATCAGGCCGCCGAGGATAAAGCCCAGCAGCAGCGGCGACAGTGGGAAGTCCAGCTTGCGCAGGATGTAGCCGAAGATGCCGATGGCGATCATCAGGAACAGATCGAAGGTGGTGGCGTGTACGGCATAGACGCCAATCGCGGTGATGATCGCGATCACCGGCACCAGTGCCCAGTTCGGCACGGCAAGGATGCGGGTGAAGATGCGAATCATCGGGATGTTGAGGACCACCAGCATGATGTTGGCGATAAACAACGAAGCGATCAGGCCCCAGACAATGTCCGGTTGCTGTTGGAACAGCAGCGGGCCAGGTGTGATGTTGTACAGCGACAGGGCGCCGATCATCACCGCCGTGGTGCCCGAGCCCGGAACGCCGAGGGTCAGCATTGGCACCATGGCACCGCAGACTGACGCGCCGATGGCGGTTTCCGGGGCGGCCAGGCCGCGCATGTCGCCTTGGCCGAACTTGCCGCTGGCGCCCGCGATACGTTTTTCGGTCATGTAGGCCACGGCCGAGGCCATGGTCGCGCCAGCACCTGGCAATACGCCGATGATGAAGCCCGATACACCGCAGCGCAGGTTCACGGTCAACACCGACAAGGCTTCCTTGACGTTGAACATCATGCGCCCGGTGGCCTTCACTGCCTCCTGGCCACGGTGGGTTTTTTCCAGGAGCAGGAGGATCTCACTGATGGAGAACAGACCCAGGACCAGGACCACGAACTGGATACCATCGGTCAGATGGATGTTGTCCCCGGTAAATCGGTAGACACCGCTATTGGCATCGATGCCGACGCAGGCAAGGAACAGGCCGATCAACGCCGAGACAAAGGTCTTCAGCGGCTTGTCACCGGCCATGCCGCCCAGGCAGACAATCGCAAACACCATCAGTACGAAATATTCCGCAGGTCCGAAGGCAATTGCCCATTTGGCCAGCAGCGGGGCGAACAGCACCATGCCGCAGGTGGCGATAAACGCACCGATGAACGAGCTCCATGCTGAGAGCGACAGCGCCACCCCGGCCATGCCTTTGCGGGCCATTGGGTAGCCGTCGAGGGTGGTCATCACGGTGGAGGCTTCGCCCGGGATGTTCAGCAGGATCGAGCTGATCCGGCCGCCGTATTCGCAGCCCAGGTACACGGCTGCCAACAGGATCAGTGCCGACTCGGGCGGCAGGCCCAAGGCAAATGCGATGGGGATCAACAACGCCACGCCGTTGATCGGGCCCAGGCCCGGCAACAGGCCGACGACGGTGCCGATCAGGGTGCCGCACAGTGCGGTCACCAGGTTATAGGGGCTCAGCGCGACGCCGAAACCCTGGCCCAAATAGCCAAAAGTATCCATATCAGTTCTCCAGAACGTCGAGCAGACCGAGGGGCAGCGGTACGTCCATGGCTTTATCGAAGAGCAGATAAAGACCGACGCTCATCAAGGTGATGATCACCACGCCGGGCAACCAGCGCCCTCCATACAGCCGTGCCATCGGAATACCAATCAGCATGCTGCTGAGAATGAAACCCAGAGATTCGAAAGTGCCGGCAAACACCAGCAGCAAGCTCACGCAGATCCCGATCTTAATCAGGGTCGGGCGGTCCAGCGGCGGTTCATCGTCAGTGTGTTTGGTCGGTTGCGGACGAATCAGCATGTAGGTCAGAGCCAGGCCCATCAGCCCGAGCAACAGCAGTGGGAAGGCCCGAGGTCCTACTGGCTCGTAGGAAAAGGCCGCCTGATAGGGCCAGGCCATCAGCGCCAGGCCGATACACACCAGTAACAGCACTGCGGCGAATATGCGTTGTAAGAGCATGTAGAACTCCTGGGCCACGCCCCCGGTTCAAAAGGGCATGGCCGCGCGACAGAGGGGCGATTACTGGATCAGGCCGAACTCTTTGGCCAGCACTTTGTAGTCAGCCACCTGTTTCTTCACGTAGGTGTCCAGTTCCGGGCCGGTCAGGGCGAACGGGAACAGCTCGCGCTGGTCACGCAGCTTGGCGAACTCTTCGGAGGCCAGCAGCTTGTCGAACGCAGCCTTCCACCAGGCGTAGTCTTCATCGCTGACTTTTGGCCCGAGGTAGAAGCCCCGTACCACTGGCCAGACGATGTCGTAGCCTTGCTCTTTGGCGGTCGGAATATTCTTCATTTCCGGCTCGTCCAGGCGCTCTTCGGAGAACACTGCCAGCAGGCGCATATCGCCGCTGAGGATGTGTGGCATGGAGTCGGAGATATCGGTACTGCCTACCTGGATGTGACCACCGAGCAGGGCAGTGGCGATTTCACCGCCGCCTTCGAGGGCCACGTAACGCAGGTCACGCGGGTTGATCCCGGCAGCCTTGGCGATCAGTGCGGTCTGCATCCAGTCCTGGCTGCCGACGGTGCCGCCGGAACCAATCACCACTTTGCTCGGATCTTTCTTCAGGGCCTGTACCAGATCGTCGAGGCTCTTGTAGGGCGAATCGGCTTTCACCGCAATCGCACCATAGCTGGTGCCCACGGCGGCCAGCCATTTCACTGCGCTTTCATCAAATCGACCAAATTTGCCTTGGGCCAGGTTCAACAGCGAACCGCTGGACCAGGCCACCAGCGTGCCGGCATCGGCAGGGCGCTGTGCCACCACGGCGTTGTAGGCCACCGCACCCACGCCGCCGGGCATGTAGGTCACGCGCATCGGTTTGCTCAGCAGTTTTTCGTTGATCAGTGCGCTTTGCACCAGCTTGCAGGTCAGGTCAAAACCACCGCCGGGGGAGGCCGGTGCGATGCATTCCGGGCGCTTGGGTTCTTCGGCAGCCAGCAGCTGGCCGGCAAACAGCATGCAGCCGGCGGCCAGGGCAAATTTACGCAGGGATGAGGACATGGGGAACTCCGTCATTGTTGTTATTGGGGATATGACTTGCAGGGTTACCACAGCGCGACGCTGTAACTGACCAGCACGCGCACTTCGTCTGCGTCCCGTGCCGAATAGTTGGAGCGGTAAGTGGCGTTACGCAGGCGTACGGCCACATCCTTGAGGGTGCCGCTTTGCACCACGTATTTGATCTCGGTGTTGCGTTCCCACTCTTTGCCGGTGTCGCCGTTCTTGAGTTGGATATTGTCACCGGACAGGTAGCGGCTCATGAAGCTCAGGCCGGGGATCCCCAGCTTGGCGAAGTCGTAGTCGTAGCGAGCCTGCCAGGAGCGTTCTTCGGCGCCGGCAAAGTCGTTGATCTGCACAAAGTTGACCAGGTACGGGTCGCTGCCATCCACATACGGGAACGCGCTATCGCCGGACATGTGCTGGTAGCCGGCGCTCAGTTTATGGCCGTTGAGGGCGTAGCTGAAAAGGCCGTTGAGGGATTTGTTATCAATGCTGCCGCCGCGCGCGCTGCCGGTGTCATCACTGATGGCCAGGCGCAGGTCGGTACCAAAAGTGCCGGGACCCATCGGAGTGGAGGCGACCACACCGAGGAAGTGCTGGCGGTACACGTCGTCCAATTGGGCGAAGTGATAGCTGCCGGTGACCTTCTCGGCAAACTTGTAGTCCACGCCACCAAAGTTGAAGTGCTTGCCGGTGGCCCCGCCGACGAAGCGGCCGTTCTTGTTGTTGAGGGCGATGTCCTCGTAGTTGCTGTCGTCGCGGTCCTTGGCCTTGTCCAGGCGGCCGCCGGTGAACGTCAGGTGCTTGAACTCCTTGGAGGTCAGCAGGCCGCCGTTGAACGTCTGCGGCAGGATGCGTCCGTCGTTGGCCTTGAGGATTGGCAACTCAGGAATCAGCGAGCCGATTTTCAGCTCGGTAGCCGAGATTTTCACTTTGCCGGTCAGCCCCAGTTTCGAGTACTCGTCAGCGGCGCGCCCATCATCGTGGGTGGGCAGCAGGCCGCTGCCGGTGCGGTCCGGGCTGGAGTCGAGCTTGACCCCGAGCATGCCCAGTGCATCCACGCCAAAACCGACGGTACCGTCGGTGTAGCCCGATTGCAGGTTGAGCATGAAGCCCTGGGCCCATTCGTCGCGTTTGGATTGCTGGGCGCTGGTACCGTCGCGAAAGTCGCGGTTGAAGTACATGTTGCGGGTTTCCAGGGTCGCGCTACTGTCTTCGAAGAAGGCAGCCTGGCTAAGCGGCGAAAAACCGGCAAGGGCAGCGGCACTGGCGAGGGCGGTCTGGGTCAGGCGGGAAAAACGAACAGGCGGGCAAGCCTGGGGCTGTGTCGACAGCATCGTAGAGCACTCCGTTTATTGTTCTTATAGGGCGAAAACGCTTCGAGGCGTTTTTCGGGCGCTATGGGTGAAATAGCTCGGAAGGTGTAACCGTCCGTTTCTGGATGCTAATGGGCGAACCTTTCACTAACCTTTCAACGGTCTTTCAATGTTTTCGGGCTTCACAGCACAGGCGGCGGCTGTAAACTGCGCCGCGAGTCGGTAAACAGAGGGCGGCATCGGCTGCCCCTTAACGAGGTACAAATCCATGCGTGTCCTGCTCGTCGAAGACCATTTGCAGCTCGCCGAAAGTGTCGCCCAGGCGCTCAAGAGCACGGGCTTGACGGTGGATGTGCTGCACGATGGCGTGGCTGCGGACCTGGCCTTGAGCAGCGAGGAATACGCGGCAGTGATTCTCGACGTGGGCCTGCCGCGCATGGATGGTTTCGAGGTATTGGCACGCCTGCGGGCCCGTGGGAAAAATCTTCCGGTGCTGATGCTCACCGCCCGCAGTGATGTAAAGGATCGGGTGCATGGCCTTAACCTGGGCGCCGATGACTACCTGGCCAAGCCCTTTGAGCTGACCGAGCTGGAGGCCAGGGTCAAGGCGCTGTTGCGCCGCAGCGTGCTGGGTGGCGAGCGGCAGCAGACCTGTGGCGTGCTGGTGTATGACGTGGAAACCCGGCGCTTCACCCTCGGCGGTGACCTGCTGACCCTGACCTCTCGCGAGCAGGCGGTGCTCGAGGCGCTGATCGCCCGTCCCGGCCGGGTCATGAGCAAGGAGCAATTGGCGTCCCAGGTGTTTGGCCTGGATGAGGAGGCCAGCCCCGACGCCATCGAAATCTATGTGCATCGCTTGCGCAAGAAACTCGATGGCCAGCCGGTCGCCATCGTCACCTTCCGTGGCCTTGGCTACCTGCTGGAAGCCCGCGATGCGTAAGCACAGCAGCCTGCGTTGGCGCCTGCTGTGGAACCTGGCACTGCTGTTGGTGGTGCTGATGCTGGCCAGCGGCCTGAGCGCCTACTGGAACGGTCGCGAAGCCGCAGACACTGCCTACGACCGCACCCTGCTGGCCTCGGCGCGGACCATCGCCGCCGGGCTGTCCCAGCGTGACGGCACCCTGAGTGCCGATGTGCCCTACGTGGCGCTGGACACTTTCGCCTATGACAGTGCCGGGCGGATTTACTACCAGGTCAATGATATTCACCAGAAGCTGATTTCCGGTTACGAACACCTGCCAGGCCCGCCACCCGGGACGCCACGCACCGACGATTACCCGGCCCTGGCGCGGTTCTATAACGCCAAGTACCAGGGGCAGAATGTGCGGGTGGTGAGCCTGCTCAAGGCGGTGTCGGAGCCGAACATGAATGGCATGGCAGAAATCCGCGTCGCAGAAACCGACGAAGCCCGGGTCAGCATGGCCCGCAGCCTGATGGCCGATACCCTGCTGCGCCTGGGCATGCTGGGCGTCGGGGCCCTGCTGCTGGTGTGGTTTACCGTGAGTGCGGCGCTGCGCCCGCTGGAGCGTTTGCGCACGGCGGTAGAGGAGCGCCAGCCGGATGATCTGCGGCCGTTGCCGCTGGTTGAAGTGCAGCACGAACTCGGGCCGCTGGTGCGGGCGTTGAACCACTTCACCGAACGCCTGCGCGGACAGTTCGAGCGCCAGGCGCAGTTTATTGCCGACGCATCCCACGAATTACGCACCCCGCTGGCCGCGCTCAAAGCCCGCCTGGAGCTGGGGCTGCGCGCCGAGGAGCCGGCGATCTGGCGCAGCACCCTGGAAACGGCGGCGCAAGGCACGGATCGCTTGACCCACCTGGCCAATCAGTTGCTGTCCCTGGCACGCATCGAAAACGGGGCGCGGGCGATTGCAGAAGGCGGCGCGCAATTGCTCGACCTCAGCCAATTGGCCCGTGAGTTGGGTATGGCCATGGCACCCCTGGCACATGCCCGTGGGGTGGCGCTGGCGTTGGAGGCGGATGAGCCGGTGTGGCTGCGGGGCGAGCCGACCTTGTTGAACGAGCTGCTGAGCAACCTGGTGGATAACGCCCTGGCCCACACGCCGTCAGGTGGCAATGTGATCTTGCGGGTGACGGCGCCGGCAGTGCTGGAAGTGGAGGATGATGGCCCTGGGATTCCGCAGGACGAACGGGACCGGGTGTTCGAGCGATTCTATCGACGTAACCAGCAGGGCGCGGGTTCGGGCCTGGGGTTGGCGATTGTCGGGGAGATCTGCCGCGCACACCTGGCCCAGATCAGCCTGCATGATGGCGAGCTGAAAGGGCTTAAGGTGCGGGTGAGTTTTATCGCTGGGTAGGGCCGTGCTTGCCACAACAACCGGTCAATAGAACATCGAGCGCGCTTCGTCCAGCTCGGTGCGCACCGCTTCGTTGAGCGGGTCGATGCGCAGCTTCCTGAATGCCGGCAAGCTCGACAGCGCAGCGTTGGCCAGCGGGTGATCGGTATTCTTGTGGCAGTACAGCACCGCCACTTGCACCAGGTCGACGTAGTCCAGGCTGGCCGAATCGCGCTCGAGGTCCTGGTAGTGTGCGGGCACATTTACCAGCATTTCCGGGAAGTCCCAGCCCCTCAGCAGCTTGTCCCCCAGCAGCGGGTGGATGCTGTCAATCACATGGTTGAGGCTGACCGGGTCGGAGAGCAGTTCATAGTGATCTTCGGCGTAGGTCAGGATCGGCAGCACACCGATCTGGTGCACCAGCCCGCCGAGTGCCGCCTGGTCCGGCTTGAGCTGGCTGTGGTTGCGGCACAAGGCGTAGCAGACGCCTGCCACTTCCAGGCTGCGGCGCCAGACGTCACGCATCTTCTGTTCGACGACTTCTGAGCGGGCATGGAAGATTTGCTCCATCACCAGACCAATCGACAGGTTGCTGCTGTAGTTGGTGCCCAGGCGCGTGATGGCGGTGTGCAGGTCGGTGACCTCCTGGGTGGCGCGCAACAGTGGGCTGTTGACGACCTTGATCAGCCGCGCCGTCAGGGCGGTATCGCGGCTGATGACTTTGCTCAAATGACTGATGCTGACTTCGGGGTCTTCGGCGGCCTGACGAATTTTCAGGGCCACTTCCGGTAACGTGGGCAGAACCAGGTCATCGTTATCGATGGCCATCACCAACGCCCGTTGGACTTTTTCCGCCAGTTTATTCATTCATGCTCTCTAGGGTGCTGCAAAAGGGTACGGCGATTAGCGCTGGATCTCGCGATCACGGTCCAGTTGGTAAGGCAGGTCAAGTAACTTGAGGCCTGGGCCTTCCAGCGTGCCTAAATGCACGTTGCCACTGTCGGCTGCTTCGGCTTGCAGCACCGCCAGAAGTTCAATCCCTTCGTCGGCCCGGGCGGCGATGACTACCTCACCGATGGCGCTGTTATGGCTGGGGGCAAACAGTGGCGTGCCGGGCTCGGGTAGCGCATGGCTGTCGAGACTCAGGCGATACAGGCGGCGCTTGAGTTTGCCCAGGTATTGCATGCGGGCGACGATTTCCTGGCCGGTGTAGCAGCCTTTCTTGAAGCTTACGCCGCCGACCGCTTGCAGGTTGAGCATCTGCGGGATGAACAGCTCGCGGGTCTGGGCCATGACCTGGCCGATGCCGGCACGAACCTGCCCCAGCAGCCAGGCATTGAGATCGCCTTCGGCAAGTGTGGCGGCCAGTTGGCTGCGCAGGGACTCGGCTTGCGCGGCGGGCGCCCAGAGTTCGGCGCGGCCCGGGGAGACGCGAATGGCCAGCAGTTCTTCATGGCGCGCCACACTGTCGGTCTCGGCCGGCAAATCCAGGCCCAGGCTGGCGAGAGCCTGATCGGCATTCACCAGACCGAAGCGGGCCCAGGTAGCACTTTCGTCCGTCAGTTTGGACTTGGAAAACACAGCGTATTTCTTCAGGTCCGCCAGTTGCGGTTCCAGCAGTTCGCTGGCCATGGCCAGCAGTACACCGTCACCTTGCAGCACGATCCGGAAGCTCGACTGCATGCGCCCCTTTTGGGTGCAGCGCGCGCCGAGGCTGGCGTGGGTGTCGTCGAGGTAATTGAGGTTGCAGGTCAGTTGCCCCTGGAGGAACTTGGCCGCGTCAGCGCCGCGAACGGCCAGGACACCTTCGTGGGACAGGGAGCAGAAGAAAGCAGAGTCAGCCATGGGTCATCGCAGTTGGAGAGTCATGAGTGCATCATAGAGGGGCGCCCGGCAAATGGGTAGTTTCATAAGCCCGACCAAAGCCGACTGTTCCGAGGGGCGTGGGCCTGTATACTTGCGCCCTATTTGAGGAGCGCTCCATGGTCGAAGATGTAGAAATCAATCGCCTGTACTGGCACAGCCGTCGCGGCATGCTGGAGTTGGATGTGTTGTTGGTGCCGTTCACCAAAGAGGTGTACGCGACCCTCGACAAGGTAGACCGCGACCTCTACGTCAGGTTGCTGACCTGCGAAGACCAGGACATGTTCGGCTGGTTCATGGAGCGTGCCGAATCAGAAGATCCGGAGCTGCAGCGCATGGTCCGGATGATCCTGGATCGTGTCCAGCCCAAGTAATAGCTTCGAATGCCGCTGGCAGGCCTGCGGGCTGTTGCTGGCGGCGTATCTCCTCGCACAGGTGCTTGCACTGGGTGCGCTGTGTCTGCTGGCTATACCTTTTTCGATCGCGGCACTGGGTGTGCTCGCGTGCCTGGGCCACGCCCTGTGGACGCTGCCACGCCATATTCGCTTGACCCACCGTTCGTCGGTTCGTGGCCTGCGGCGCAATGCTGACGGCTGGCAACTGTGGAGCGTAGCGCGGGGTTGGCATGCGGTGCAGTTGCGTCCCGACAGCCTGGCGTTGCCGCTGATCGTGGTGCTGCGCTACCGACTGCCGGGAGACTGGCGAGTACGCTCGGTGTGCGTACCGCGCGGTTCGCAGGCCGCCGATGTGCATCGGCGCCTGCGCGTGCGCTTGAAGTTCAGTCGCCGTAGGTGGTTGGCACCAGGATAGTGTCGAGGGCCTCTGGCAGCATCTCGGGATAATCCAGCGTGTAGTGCAGCCCCCGGCTTTCCTTGCGCGCCATGGCCGAGCGGATCATCAGTTCGGCGACCTGGGCCAGGTTGCGCAACTCGATCAGGTCGCGGCTGACCTTGTAGTTACTGTAGAACTCGTCGATTTCATCCAGCAACAACCGCACCCTATGCTGCGCCCGCGCCAAGCGCTTGTTGGTGCGCACGATCCCCACGTAGTCCCACATAAAGCGCCGCAGCTCGTCCCAGTTGTGGGCGATGATCACGTCTTCGTCCGAGTCGGTGACCTGGCTCGCATCCCAGCGGGGCAGGGCGGCCGGCACCGGGATGCGTGGCAGTTGTTCGAGGATATCGGCGGCGGCGGAACGGGCGTAGACGAAGCATTCGAGCAACGAGTTGCTGGCCATGCGGTTGGCGCCGTGCAGGCCGGTGAAACTGGTCTCGCCAATCGCGTACAGGCCGGGGACATCGGTGCGGCCTTGCTGGTCGACCATCACGCCGCCGCAGGTGTAGTGCGCCGCCGGCACCACCGGGATCGGCCCTTGGGTGATATCAATATTGAAGGTCAGGCAGCGCTCGTAGACCGTCGGGAAATGGGTCTTGATGAAGTCGGCGGGCTTGTGGCTGATGTCCAGGTAGACGCAGTCGATGCCCAGGCGCTTCATCTCGTGGTCGATGGCGCGAGCCACGATGTCCCGTGGCGCCAGTTCGGCCCGTGGGTCAAAGCGCTGCATGAAGCGTTCGCCATTGGGCAGTTTGAGGTGCGCACCTTCCCCCCTGAGGGCTTCGGTGATGAGGAAACTCTTGGCCTGGGGGTGATACAGGCAGGTGGGGTGGAACTGGTTGAATTCCAGGTTCGCCACCCGGCAGCCCGAGCGCCAGGCCATGGCGATGCCGTCTCCGCAGGCGCCATCGGGGTTGCTGGTGTAGAGGTAGACTTTGGCGGCGCCCCCTGAGGCCAGGATGGTGAAGCGCGCACCGTAGGTATCCACTTCGCCGCTGGCGCGGTTGAGCACGTAGGCGCCGAGGCAGCGTTCACCCGCCAGGCCCAGGCGTTTCTCGGTGATCAGGTCGACGGCGACTCGTTGCTCAAGCAGTTCGATATTCGGCCGCTGCCGGGCCTGGGCGAGCAGGGTCTTGAAGATTGCGGCGCCAGTGGCGTCGGCGGCATGGATGATGCGCCGGTGGCTGTGGCCGCCTTCACGGGTCAGGTGAAACTCGAAACCGCCGTCGTCACTGCCGGCATGTTCATCGCGGGTAAAGGGTACGCCCTGGTCGATCAGCCACTGAATGGCTTCGCGACTGTGCTCGACGGTGAAGCGCACCGCGTCTTCATTGCACAGGCCGCCGCCGGCGTTGAGGGTGTCTTCAACGTGGGATTGCACCGTGTCGGTGTCATCCAGCACGGCGGCAACCCCGCCCTGGGCCCAGAACGTCGAACCGTTAGCCAGGTCGCCCTTGCTCAGGACGGCTATGCGCAGATGGCTCGGCAGAGTCAGAGCAAGGCTCAGGCCTGCGGCGCCGCTACCAATCACCAGGACATCGTGTTGAAACTGTTGGCTCATTTATGGGATTCCGCAAAAAGCGATCCGTAGGGGTGGCGCAAACAGGACGCCTGGATCGGCGAATCAAAGGGTCACACGGCCCACTAGTATATAGAGGGGGGGATCGGCACAATAGCCGGGCATTCGTGGCATTGTGAGACTACGGTGAACGAACTGCACGGTTTGATGAGGCGGTCCGGCGTCGAGGTGGGAACTTTTGTATCCACTCCGACTCCATAACAGGATGCCCGAAAGCTGGGAAAACGTTGGTTTTACTGATTGGCCTGGAGCATGGGAGCGTCAGAAAACCGGCGACAAGATTATTCACGCAGCCGGCTATGCCCGCGCTGCGTTTTTCGTGTGTGCCAAAACAGAGCCCACCGGAAACTTGCTTGAAGGGGGAGAACTTTTGCGAAAAGTCCTAGTCTATGTTTGCAAGCCTGATCGTTTAGTTATGCAAGCCTCCTTCAAGTACAACGAGGAGTGTTCATGCTAACCCAGGAAGAGGATCAGCAGCTGGTCGAGCGCGTTCAGCGCGGTGACAAGCGTGCATTTGATCTGCTAGTGCTGAAATACCAGCACAAAATTCTCGGGTTGATCGTGCGGTTTGTGCACGACACCCATGAAGCGCAGGACGTTGCACAGGAAGCCTTTATCAAGGCCTACCGTGCACTCGGTAATTTTCGCGGTGACAGTGCGTTCTACACGTGGCTGTACCGCATCGCCATCAACACGGCGAAGAACTATCTGGTGTCTCGCGGACGCCGCCCACCCGATAGTGATGTGAGTTCGGAAGATGCAGAATTTTACGATGGTGATCACGGCCTCAAGGATCTCGAGTCGCCGGAGCGTGCATTGCTGCGCGACGAGATCGAAGGCACTGTCCATCGCACTATTCAGCAACTGCCAGAAGATTTGCGTACGGCATTAACTTTACGTGAATTCGATGGTCTGAGTTACGAGGACATTGCGAGCGTCATGCAATGTCCGGTGGGGACCGTACGCTCCCGGATTTTCCGGGCTCGGGAAGCCATTGATAAAGCCTTGCAACCGTTGTTGCAGGAAAACTAAAGACAGCGGCGACAGCCAAGAGAGGAACCGCCATGAGTCGTGATGCCCTGCAGGAATCGCTGTCCGCAGTGATGGATAACGAAGCGGATGAACTGGAACTTCGTCGAGTGCTCAATGCATTTGATGATGCCGAAACCCGTGATACCTGGTCTCGTTACCAAGTCGCTCGGGCGGTGATGCACAAAGATCTGTTAATCCCTCGTCTGGATATTGCTGCGGCCGTTTCTGCTGCGCTGGCTGATGAAGCCGTTCCGGCAAAAGCTGCTCGTGGTCCTTGGCGTAGCCTGGGTCGCCTGGCAGTCGCTGCCTCGGTGACGGTGGCCGTACTGGCTGGTGTGCGCCTGTACAACCAGGACGAGATCGCCGGTGCCGAACTGGCCCAGCAAACCCAGCAGCCGGTCATGGCCGGTCCGCAGGTCAAGGGTCCAGCTGTTCTGGCTGGCTACAAGGAAAGCTCTGACGCAACGGGTCCGATGGCCAATGGCGTGCTTCAAGGGCAATCCGGCTGGCAGGATCAGCGTCTGCCAGGCTATCTGCGCCAGCACGCTCAGGAATCGGCTGTAAAAGGCACTGAAAGCGCGCTGCCATACGCTCGCGCTGCAAGCCTGGAAAACCGCTAAACCGTTAAGGAGCCTTATGCGTGCCATACCGCTCCTTGCGCTTTTGCTCAGTGGCTGGTTTACAGTTCCCGCCCATGCCGATGAAGCCCAAGACTGGCTGAAGCGTCTTGGGCGGGCAGAGCAGCAGCAAAGCTACCAAGGTACATTTATCTACGAGCGTAACGGTAGTTTCTCTACCCATGACATCTGGCATCTAGTCCAGAATGGTCAGGTCCGCGAACGGATATTGCAGCTCGATGGATCAGCTCAGGAAGTCATACGTGTCGATGGGCACACTCAATGTGTCAGCGGCAGCCTGGTAGCGGGTCTTGGTAACTCCCCGGGCGGTTCCGCCCATGTGCTTGATCCGCAAAAACTCAATTCTTTTTACACGCTTGCCACCATTGGCGAATCCCGTGTGGCTGGTCGTAAAACGGTGATCGTCTCGTTGACGCCGCGCGACCAGCACCGCTACGGCTTTGAGATGCATCTGGATCGTGAAACCGCGCTGCCGCTCAAATCATTGTTGATCAATGACAAGGGGCAGTTGCTGGAGCGTTTCCAGTTCACTCAATTGAGTACCAAAGCCCCGGATGAGAGCGCTTTGCAGCCCGGCAGGGACTGCAAGCCATTGTCGGTCGCCAGCAGCAAGGCCGAGGACGTGGTCGCCCCCCAGGCTTGGCATCCGAGCTGGCTGCCGCCTGGCTTCCAGTTGGCCCGTAGCGCTTCACGTAAGGACTCCCGGACCCAAGTGGTGGTAAACAGCTTGATGTACGAGGATGGGTTGGCGCGCTTTTCGGTGTTCCTGGAGCCCGTCAGTGGCGAGGCTGCGACGGAGAGCCGGGTGCAACTGGGGCCAACGGTTGCCGTATCGCGCCGCATGAATACCCCTCAAGGCGAGATCATGGTGACGGTGGTCGGGGAGATCCCCCTCGGCACCGCCGAACGGATCGCGCTGTCGGTGCGCAGTGGCACGGCGCCCGAAAAACCGTGAGCTGTTAATCCTATGCTCATCCAGATTGTTCACAGTAATGCGGGAAGTGCCTGCCCTGCTGCACAGAACATGAAATGTCTGGAGAGTATTTTCACTTGCAAAATTTCCTTATGTTTTTTATAGGTCAGAACTTCTCGGTTCTGGCCTTGTGTTGTTCACGCAATGTTGACGTCGGTAGTAGTAGTCTCCGGCGTTTAAAGAACCTTGTCGCCCAACCCTGCTCGTCGTAACGGGAGCTGTATGTCGATACCACGTTTGAAGTCTTACCTTTCCATAGTCGCCACGGTGCTGGTGCTGGGTCAGGCCGTTACCGCGCAAGCGGCGGAACTGCCTGACTTCACCCAGCTGGTAGAGCAAGCCTCGCCTGCCGTGGTGAACATCAGTACCACGCAGAAGCTGCCGGAGCGTAAAGTCTCGAACCAGCAGATGCCTGACCTTGAAGGCCTGCCGCCGATGCTGCGGGAGTTCTTCGAGCGCGGTATGCCTCAGCCGCGTTCACCCCGTGGCGGCGGTGGCGGTCAGCGTGAAGCCCAGTCCCTGGGGTCGGGTTTTATCATTTCGCCTGATGGCTACATCCTCACCAATAACCATGTGATCGCCGACGCCGACGAAATCCTCGTGCGCTTGGCAGATCGCAGTGAGCTCAAGGCCAAGCTGGTCGGCACCGATCCACGCTCCGACGTGGCTTTGCTGAAGATCGAAGGCAAGGACCTGCCCGTGCTGAAACTGGGTAAGTCCCAGGATCTGAAAGCCGGGCAATGGGTGGTGGCCATCGGTTCGCCGTTTGGCTTTGACCACACCGTGACCCAGGGCATCGTCAGTGCCATTGGTCGTAGCCTGCCGAACGAGAACTACGTGCCGTTCATCCAGACCGACGTGCCGATCAACCCGGGTAACTCCGGTGGCCCGCTGTTCAACCTGGCGGGCGAAGTGGTGGGGATCAACTCGCAGATCTACACCCGTTCCGGCGGTTTCATGGGCGTCTCCTTCGCCATCCCGATTGATGTGGCCATGGATGTTTCCAACCAGCTCAAAGCCGGTGGCAAGGTCAGCCGTGGCTGGTTGGGCGTAGTGATCCAGGAAGTGAACAAAGACCTGGCCGAGTCCTTTGGCCTGGACAAACCTGCTGGCGCCCTGGTCGCGCAGATTCAGGACGACGGCCCGGCGGCCAAAGGCGGCTTGCAGGTTGGCGATGTGATCCTGACCATGAACGGCCAGCCGATTGTCATGTCGGCCGACCTGCCGCACCTGGTCGGCGCACTCAAGGCGGGCAGCAAGGCCAAGCTGGAAGTGATCCGCGAAGGCAAGCGCCAGAACGTCGAGCTGACCGTGGGCGCGATCCCTGAAGAAGGTCAGGAGCTTGGCGCGCTGGGCGGTAAATCGGGTGCCGAGCGCAGCAGCAATCGCCTGGGCATCGCCGTGGTCGAGTTGACTGACGAGCAGAAGAAGAGCTTCGACCTCAAGAGTGGTGTGGTGATCAAGGAGGTCCAGGACGGCCCGGCCGCCCTGATCGGCCTGCAACCGGGTGATGTGATCACCCACTTGAACAACCAGGCGATCAACTCCACCAAGGAATTCACCGACATCGCCAAGGCGCTGCCGAAGAATCGCTCGGTGTCGATGCGCGTCCTGCGTCAAGGGCGTGCCAGCTTCATCACCTTCAAGCTGGCCGAGTAAGCCGCTAGCCGTAGGTCAATAAAAAGCCCCGCTCTCGATAGTCGAGAGCGGGGCTTTTTTGTGGGCGCTGGATCTAGCTCATCATGCCTTTGACGATGCGTTCCTGTTCGATCAACTCACGCTGGCGCGCATCAATGCGTGACGACAGCGGGAAGTTGCTGCCGGCCCGGCGCTTGGCAAAGTCCAGTTGCTGGATGGCCTGCTGGAAGTCGCCGACCAGCGCGAAGTACTCGGCGCGGGCTTGATGCAGGCCAATGATATTGCCGGACAGGCCGCGGGTCTCGGCCACCTGGTACCACACGTCCGGATCGTCGGAGCGCGATTTGAGCAGGCCTTCCAGGGCTTTTTCCGCGTCGGCGGTGCGGTTCTGCTTGAGCAGCAGGTCCACGCGCACCTGGTTCAGCGGGTAGTTGCTGGGGTACTGGGCCAGCATGCGGTCGGTACGTTGCTGCGCATCGGGCATGCGATTGTTGGTGATATCCAGCTCAATCTGCGCCAGGTTGTAGGTGATGTCGTTGGGTGCCTTGGCCAGCAAAGGCTTGAGGGTCTCGCGCGCCTCGTTGAGCTGGGTGCCTTTGATCTGGGCGATGGCCAATCCATAACGTGCTACATCGCTTTTCGGGTTCTCATCCAGTTGCGCACGGAAGCGTTTGGCGGCCAGCCCGGGCGTGTCTTCGTAATACAGCTGAACTCGGGCGCGAATCAGTTGATAGCGCAGGCTGTCTTCGGTGCCGCCGGTCTTGGCCTGTTCGGCGCGGTTGCGCGTATCGGCGATCCGCGATTCGGTGACCGGGTGCGTCAGCAGGAATTCCGGAGGTTTGGCATCGAAGCGGTACTGGCGCATCAAGCGTTCGAACATGGTCGGCATCGAGCGCGGGTCGTAACCGGCCTTGACCATGTTGAGGATGCCGATGCGGTCGGCCTCTTGTTCATTCTGCCGCGAGAAGCGCCGCTGCTCCTGAATCGCTGCAGCCTGGCTGCCGGCAATCGCGGCAATCCCGGCGTCACCGGCACCGGCGGCGGCCGCGATAATCCCGCCGAGCAGCGCGGCCATCATCGGGATCTGCATCCGTTGTTGGGCTTCCACGCCTCGGGCGAAGTGGCGCTGGGACAAGTGCGCCAATTCGTGGGCCATCACCGAGGCGTATTCGCCTTCGGTCTGGGCATTGAGAAACAGGCCGCCGTTGACCCCGACAATCCCACCCGGCGCGGCAAACGCGTTGAGTTGCGGGCTGTTGATCAGGATGAACTCCAGGCGCCGGTCATTGACCTGGCTGGTCTCTACCAGCTTGTAGACGCTGGTCTCGACGTAATCCTTGAGCTGCGGGTCATTGAGGACCGAGACCTGGCCGCGCAGGAACGCCAGCCATGCCCGGCCCAGTTGGTGTTCCTGTTGTGGCGAGACAATGGCAGAACTGGCGTCGCCAAGTGACGGCAGGTCGTCGGCGAAGCCTGGAGAGGCAAGCAGGCAAGCCAGCGTCAGCAGGGTAGGGCGCAAAAAAGTCATGCACAAAGCCTTTCGACAAAGACCTTACTGTAGCCGGACACTGAGCCTGGGACCAGATATTCTAAGCATCCCCTGATGCCATCCGGAGCAAAACCATGACCGCTGCTGTAAACCACGACGCTGAGCTCGATGCCAGTGGCCTCAATTGCCCGTTGCCACTGCTCAAGGCCAAGATGGAGCTCAATCGGCTGGCCAGTGGTGCGGTGCTCAAGGTGATTGCCACGGATGCCGGGTCGCAGCGGGACTTCCGCACGTTTGCCAAGCTGGCGGGGCATGTGCTGTTGCACGAAGAGGCCGATAACGGCGTCTATCGCTACTGGTTGCGCAAGGCCTGAGCCTGCGGGGAGGGGGCGGATCCGGCCCCACACTGGCCGGGTTGTCTTGCCTGGCACCGATCCAATGTGGGAGATTCTATGGTTTTGGGGAAGCCCCCAAAACCGCTTTTGACTGGTATTCGCTCAGGTTTTTCATGAGCGAAAAGGCGATGCTCGCCAGCTTGCGGCCAATGATGACCAGGGCTTGAGTCGTTTTCAGGCCCCTGGCCAGATAACCCTCGTATAA